>CAZWGW010000242.1:0-9075 GCA_964633565.1 uncultured Planctomycetaceae bacterium | reverse complement strand
CCCACTACCCACTACCCGCAATGCCCCTCTACCGCATCCCCGACCTCCGCCCACTCAGCCGCCGCTCGTTCCTCATCGAAACGGCCTCCCTGTCGGCTGCCGCCGTCTGGTCGACGCGCTCCGTGGGCTTCGTGCTCCAGCGGCCGCGGTTTGCCGATCATCCGTTTCAACTCGGCGTCGCGTCCGGCGACCCGTCGTCGGACGGCTTTGTCCTCTGGACGTGCCTCGCCCCGAAACCGCTCGAAGGGGGCGGCATGCCGGCCGAACCGGTCAGCGTCGACTGGCAGGTGGCCGAAGACGAACAGATGACCAAGGTCGTCCAGCAGGGGACAACCGTCGCCACGCCGCAGTTCGCGCACTCCGTCCACGTCGAAGTCGCGGGCCTCAAACCCGACCGCTGGTACTGGTACCAGTTCCGCACGGGGGACGAAGTCAGCCCCAGAGGCCGCACGCGCACGCTCCCCGCGGCCGATGCGCAGCCGGACAGGTTGCGGTTCGCGTTCGCCTCCTGCCAGCACTACGAGCAGGGACTGTACACGGCCTACGAGCACATGCTCCGTGAGGACCTCGACCTCGTGGTCCACCTGGGGGACTACATCTACGAAGGGGCGGCGGCCGACAACAAGGTCCGCCGGCACGTCGGTCCGAAGCTCGACGCCCTCGACGATTTCCGTAACCGGCACGCGCAGTACAAGACCGACCCGGCCCTGCAGGCGATGCATGCCGCCGCCCCGTGGCTCGTCACCTGGGACGATCACGAAACCGAGAACAACTGCGCCGGCGACATCTCCGAACGGGCCGGCGTCACGCGGGACCAGTTCCTCGCTCTGCGGGCCCGCGCGTACCAGGCGTACTACGAGCACATGCCGCTGCGGCTCGATTCCCTCCCCGACGGCCCGCACATGTCGCTCTATCGCCGCTGTTCGTTCGGCCGGCTGGCGGAATTCTTCGTCCTCGACACCCGCCAGTACCGCACCGATCAACCGTGCGGCGACGGTAACAAGACCCCCTGCGCCGACGTCATGGACCCCAAGGCGACCTTGCTGGGCGCGCAGCAGCGCGAATGGCTGATGGACGGCCTCCTGTCCTCAGCGGCGACGTGGAACATCCTCGCCCAGCAGGTGATGATGGCCCGCGCCGACGTCAAACCCGGCGACGTCGTCGCGCACAGCATGGACCAGTGGCCCGGTTATGAAGTCGAACGCCGGCAGTTGCTCAAGCATTTCCACGAGCGCCACGTCAGGAACCCGGTCGTCCTCGCAGGGGATATCCACAGCAACTGGGCCAACGAGCTGATTGCCGACTTCGACGACCTCGATTCGGCCGTCGTGGCGGCCGAGTTCGTGGGGACGTCGATCTCCTCCGGCGGCGACGGCCGCGCCGTGCCGCGCGGACTGGACGAGTTGCTCTCCGAAAACCCGTTCGTCAAATACCACAACCAGGAGCGCGGTTACGTGCGCTGCACGCTGTCGCCGCGGGAATGGAGGAGCGACTACCGCATGGTCGACTTCGTGACGCGCCCCGGCGCGCCGATCGGCACGCGGGCCTCGTTCGTGCTGGAGGACGGGCGGTCGACGTTGAACCGGACGTAGAGGACGCGACGTCGGAAACTCGCAACGTCAAAAATCCCCCACGACCTCCCCGCCGCGGATTGTCGTGAGTGCTTCGAGTACGGTCGGGTCGATGTTCTCGCTGATAAACCGCACGGAACCGTCCGCGAACGCGGCGTTCATGCCGCCGCGGTAGGGGCCGCCGATGCCGTCCGGGCCGTTGATGTAGGGCTTGGTCGTAAACGGACGGATCGTCGACTTGCCCCCCGCCGCCCAGCGGCCGGCGTTGCTCGCCTCCACGACGGCGATCGTGTTCGACGTGCCGTCGAGGATGTCGCGAATGCCGATGGCGCGGTTGTAGCCGAATACTCCGGCCTTCGTGCTGGTGACCGGCAGTGTCGGCCCTTCCTTCCCGAGACCGGCGACGCCGACATAGTCGGTGGCAGCGGCCACGTCGTGCTGGGCGACGCCCGGATTGAGAAACACCTGCAGCACCGTGTCGGATTCCTGCTGGTTCACCTCGTCCTCCCAGCCTTCGTCGAAATCGATCTGCTGGAAGAGCGGGGCCTGATCGATAAACGGCAGGATCTTCGTCAGCCAGCTCAGCCGCTCGTCGGGCTTGAGCTTCTCGTTGAGTTGCGTCCCTTCCGGGAACTTGTTGTACGTGTCGTGATAATTGTGCAGGGCGAGCAGGATCTGTTTGAGATTGTTCATCGACTGAGTGCGGCGGGCCGCCTCCCGCGCCTGCTGGACCGCCGGCAGGAGCAGCGCGACCAGCACGCCGGTCGTGGCGACCGAGGTCCCGCCGTCGAATGCGCCGGCGAACGGCATGCTCGGCAGCGACGTCCGCGACGTGTACTTCATGCCGTCCTTGCCGACGACCGCCACCGAGACGTTGGGGAACAGCGGCCGCACGACCAGTTCGGCGGGGGGGACGTCGGCCACGGAAATCGGCATCTCGAAGTCCGGCGGCAGCACCTGCGCCTGCTTCAGTCCGGCCTGTGCCCCACCGATCAGGAACGGCGCGAAGCCCATCAGCATCTGGAACGTCGGCCGCGGGTCGCCGGTCGTGATCGCCGTGAACTTTTCGGGCATCTCGCCCAGCGCGGCCTGGAGTTCGGCGGACGGCTCCCAAGCGGGGAGTTTGCCGTCCAGACGGAGCAGGAAGGCGTCCACGGTCTGCGGTACGATGCCGACGGAGAGCCATTTCTCGCCGACGTGGAACGCCGGCGAAAACCCTCCGCCGCCGATCTCGAGCACGACGAGTTCCCGGCCGCTGCGGTCGATGCGGCGCACATTCAGGTCCGGACCGGCGTGCTGCTGCGCCTGGTCCAATAGTGAATTGAACGCCCTCCGCAACCGGGCGGCATCCTTGACTTCCAGCGCCAGGCCAAAACCGAGGCCGAACGGCACCTGCCCGCTGTCGGCGTAGGCGCAGTTGACGTGTCCCAATGAGCCGAGCAGGTCGTCCCGCAGGCTGATGCCGAGGTGCTCGTCGACATGCGCCAGCATGCCATCGACCATTCCCGGCTCGGTGTTGGGGGCGATTTTTTCAATGCCGTGAGCAACCTCCAGCAGCGCGTCATGGAGTTGCGACCAGTTGAAGCTGTTGGCGGCGAAGGCGCTTGCCCCTTGCGGGAGCGGTGGCAGGTCGGCCAGCGAGATCGGCTCCTGATCGGAGAGCGCCAGGAGGCCCGTCCTCGGTCCGGGGGCTGCGATGTCGGTCTCCGACCAGATCGCGCGCCCCTTGTAACCGGAGCGGTGCACGACGGAATTGAGCGTATTCAGTCCGACGATCTGCAGGATGTCGTCGATGCGGACCGGAGGCTGGTTCGGGTCTTCGCTGGGGATCGGCAGCGGCATGCCGCCGAACCGCTGGCGCAGTGCCGCGAAATCGAGCCACGCCACGCTGGTGGCTTCAAACCCGGCGTCCGCCGCGCGGTACTTTTTCCACAGAAGGCTCGTGCTGATGTTGGGCGTCGTGCCGTCGGCCACACTGACGGCCGACTTGACGGCGTTCATTCCGGCCACAACGACGAGATGTTTCCCTTCGGTCCACCAGCCGAGTTCGACGCCCGGCGAATTGGGGATGACGCCGTGCGTGACGGAGCGGTCGCCCATCTCCGTCGTCTCAAACTCGATTTCACCGCGCGACGCGCCCACGGCCAACTGGGCCAGACCCTCTTCCATCATCGCCGCGTCGTGCAGCACGAGCACCGCCCACGGGGACGGCGGGCCGGCGGCGCCATCGCCGGCGCTGACCCCCAGTGACACGCCGTGATCCATGATGTGCGTGGCGGCCTGGGCGACATGGCCGGCCGGTCCGTCCTGACCGCCGGTCTGCTGCTGCACGGCCGCGATGACCTTGTTGAACAGGTCCATCAGGCCGCTCTTGTAGAGCGCCTCGTACGCGGCGGTACGCTGCCACGCCTCCGCGTGCTGGAGAGCGCCGTCGTAGCCGACGTAGACGACGGCATTGGCGGGCAGCAGGGTTTCCGGCGCCACGGCCCGGGCATCGCCGCGTTGCGCGACGGCCCAACCGACGCTCAGTCCGAGCAGGGCTGCCGCGAGGAATCCCACGGACCATTGTTTCTGGCGTCGCGTCATTGCAGCGTCTCCCTGGGTGTAAAAGCCTGTCGCTCACGCGTCATGCGCGCAGTGCTCAATCGATGGAATTTCAGACGTGCGGACCGAAGCAGTTACGTCGACTGGTCGACGTGCGTTGGCATTGATTATGGAAATTGTAGACAATTTGTCCATCCACTCGCCCTCCGGTTGCGTACTGTTCGTGTCAGGGGAGCACTTCTTTGCACGCGCGGTCTGTCCGTCCCGGTCCGCAGCGCGGTCGCATTGGGCCGCCGATCGTTCTTTGCGCGCTCTTCGGGACAATGCCGGTGCAATTGTCGGCCCAGGACGCACAACCCTCCGCGGCGGTTGAATTTGAGCCGACGTCGAAACAACTGATCTCTCTGCTGGCGGAGCCGACGGCCGCGGCAGCGTCGTCCGACGGAAGCACGTTTGCGACCGGCGACACCAACGGGGCGATCGTCGTCTGGGAATCGACCGCGGGTCGGCCAATGAAACGTCTGTTCGGTCATGGCGACGCGGTGGCGGCATTGGCTTTCGCTCCCCGGGATGCGCGGCTGGCTTCGACGAGTTATGACGGCCAGGTGCGGATCTGGGACGTCGGCACGGGCGAGGCGATTCACGTGTTGTCCGGCCATGAGGGGCGCGTGACGTGCGTCGCCTGGTCGCCGGACGGCAGCCGCCTGTTGACGGGCGGTTATGACCAGACGCTCCGCCTGTGGAACATCGCCGACGAGGCGGCCGAGCCGATGATTCTGCGCGACCATGCGGCGACAATCCGGTCGACAACGTTCTCGCCGGACGGCAGTCGATTCGCGAGTTGCGATGCCTCAGGTCAATTGCGAGTCTGGGACGCCCGGAACGCCACGTCCCTGTCAACGCTCGATGCGGAGACGGTCAACGTGCTGGCGTTTCTGCCGGACGGGCGACTCTGCACCAGCGGCCGGGACGGCACGGTGCGGCTGTGGGCCGATCCGTCCGGCAGCGGCGCCTACGCTCCTGCGGAGGGGGCTGATCGACTGCCGCACGATTCTGTGACATTGATTGCGATCTCCCCGGACGGCGCGACGATTGCGGTCGGGGACATGCGGGGCGGAGTGCGAATTGGCGATGTCGCGTCCTGGCAATTCACGTCGCTCCTGGAAGGGCACGCCGATGAGGTGATCGGTGTGGCATTCCTGCCGGACTCACGATCCCTCCTCACGACGAGTCGCGACCGGTCGGTGCGATTGTGGCGCGCGAAGGGTCCCGCGACGCCGCGACTGGCGAAGATCGAAGCGCCTGAAGTGCGCTTGTGGTCGCTGGAAATTGATCCGCAGCATTCCCGGCTCGCCGTCGGCGGACGCAAGGGCTTCCTCGCGCTGTATGACGTGGCCACGGGTGCAATGGTGCGCCGATTCGACGGCTTCACAGGCACGGTCGATGCCGTTTCTGCGACTGTCGACGGTGCGCATCTCGCGGCGTGCTCCTGGAAAGAGAAAGCGGTCTCGATCTGGGACGTCGAAGCGATGGCCGTGCGGACGTCGCTGGATGCCGGCGTCAACGTGCGCTGCGTTCGTTTCTCGCCCGATGGCCGCTGGCTCGCGGCAGGTTGCGAGGACGGTGCAGTCCGGATCTGGGACTGGAAGGCCGGCGGCGATCCGCGGACGATCCCGGGCGGTCCCGGCGCCGTCTACGACCTGGCGTTCTCGCCCAACGGTAAGGTCCTGGCGGGCTGCGGCGGCGACTGGACCAAGAGCGACCCCGGCTTCGCGATCGTGTGGGACGCCGGGTCGTGGTCCGAGCGGCAGCGGTTCACCGAACACACCCGCGCCGTGCGGACCGTTGTGTTCAGCCCCGACGGCTCCCGGCTGGCTAGCGCAGGGGAGGACGGACTGATCGTGCTGTGGCATGGCGAGACGTTTGTGCCGGTCATGCGGCTGCCGAACCCGACCGGGTTGCGGCCGGTGGCGTTCTCACCGGACGGCGGCCGCTTGGCGGCGGGACTGCACGATGGCACAATCAACGTGTGGGACCTGTCGCGCGGAGAAGTCGTGCAGCGCTGTCGGGCAGAGGACGATGTGTTCGGCCTGGCGTTCAGCGGCGACGGTTCGGCGTTGTTCTCTGTCAGCGGCGAGACACGGATTGAGATCTGGCCCGTTTCCGATTCCGGAACGGGCAATGACCTGGAGCGGATTCGTCACTGGAACCGGACTGAGGAGTGACGGCATGCGGAACATCCTTCGCGGCGGATTGTGCGCGGCAATTGTCCTGGTCCTCTGCACTCCGGGTGCGGCCGCGGATGCGGAGCAGCGCTGGTCCGAGGAATTGCGCGTCGCGGCAATGATCGACGCGGCCCTCGCGAAGCAGTGGGAGGCGGACCACATCAACCCTGCCCCGCTCGCTGACGACGGTGAGTTTCTCCGCCGCGCGTCACTCGATCTCATCGGCCGCATTCCGAGCGTGATGCAGGCCCGCGAATTCCTGGGTGAGTCATCGCCGGACAAGCGTCGGGAGTACATCGACCGCCTGCTGGAAGACCCGCGCTGCGCCCTGCACTTCACAAACGTCTGGCGCAAGGTCCTGATCCCCGAAGCGGGCTCGGACGCCAACCTGCGTTATCTCATCCCGTCGTTCGACGCCTGGCTCCGCACGAAATTGCTGGACAACACGTCGTACCGCACGATGGTCCGCGAGATCCTCGACGTCGATGTCACCGGCGCCAATGCCTACTCGTACTCGGTGACGACCCCGGTCGCCTTCTACACGACCAAGGAGATCAAGCCGGAGAACCTCGCGGCGGCGACGTCGCGGATGTTCCTCGGCGTGCGGCTGGAGTGCGCCCAGTGCCACAATCACCCCTTCGATCACTGGACGCGGAAGGACTTCTGGAGTTACGCCGCGTTCTACGCCAGCCTGGAGCGGCAGCAGCCGGGACCGGGGAGTTTCCTGGCGTCGATCCGCGAGTTCCTCGGCCAGCGAAAGGTCCGCATCCCCGATACGGAAGATTACGTCGAGCCGGCGTTCCTCGGCGGCGAGGCGCTCCCGCGCAGCAGCGCTGTGCGGCCGCGGCAGGCGGTCTCCGACTGGATCACGAGCGGCGAGAACCCGTTCTTCGCGCGGATGGCCGTCAACCGGATGTGGGCGCACTTCTTCGGCATCGGGATCGTCGACCCGGTCGACGATTTCTCCGACCAGAACCGGCCGAGTCATCCGGAACTGCTCGATGCGCTGGCCGGCGAGTTCCGTGCGCACGACTACGACCTGCACTTCCTGATGCGGTCGATCGCGTTCAGCAACGCGTATCAGCTCACGAGCCGCGAGACCGACCCGAGCCAGTCGTATCCGCAGCGGTTCGCGAAGATGTCGCTCAAGGGGCTGACGGCCGAGCAGGTGTACGACAGTCTGGCGGAGGCGACGGGGCGGTTCGAGCCGTTCACGGTGCAGAACCCGTACGTGTTCAACCAACAGGGGCAGCGCATACGGTTCGACGAGTTGTTCGGCGACGAGAGCACGCTGGCGGTGGACCGGCCGACGACGATCCTGCAGTCGCTGGCGCTGATGAACGGCGAGTTCGTCGCACAGGCGACGCACGTCGACGGGAGCCAGACACTGGCCGGGATATTGGACTTTCCGGGCTTCGGCACCAGCGACCGGGTTGACGCCGTGTTCCTCGCCGCACTGACACGGAAACCCACCGGGCCGGAGCGGGAGCGGTTCGTGGCCTACGTTGACAACGGCGGACCGCGCAACGATTCGCGGCTGGCGCTGTCGGACGTCTTCTGGGTCCTGCTGAACAGCACGGAGTTTCTGTACAACCACTGATTTTCCTTTCGGAGTGCGGCGACTTGTCGCCGCTTTCGGAATTTCTCGCGAGGACGTCAATAAAAACGGAGTCCGCGCCATGTCGAATTCGTTACGTCTCTCCCGTCGCGACTGGTTACGGCTGTCGGCCCTGGGTGTCGGCGTGCATTCGTTTTCAGGGTGGTTCCGCGCGCTGGCGGATGAGGCGGCGCCGGCGCTGGCCCGCAAGCGGTCGTGCATCCTGCTGTGGATGCCGGGGGGGCCGACGCAGACCGACACGTTTGATATGAAACCTGAACACCGCAACGGCGGCGAGTTCAAGCCGATCGAGACGTCGGTGCCGGGCCTGTCGATCTGCGAACACCTGCCGTTGCTGGCGAAACAGATGCAGCACGTCGCCCTCGTGCGGTCGATGCAGACGAAGGAGGGGGACCATCTGCGGGCGGCATATCACCTGCGCACCGGTTATCGGCCGCAGGTCCCCGTCCGCTATCCGACGCTAGGCTCGCTCATCAGCCATAAACTGGCGCCGGTCGACCTCGACCTTCCGGGCTATGTGAGCATCATGCCGCAGCGGTTCTTCAATGCGGCGGTCGGACCAGGGTTTCTGGGACCGAAACAGGCCCCGCTGTTTGTGGGGCAGAACGGGCCGCCGCCGAATCAGAACGGCGGACAGGACTTTGGTCCGCCGCTGACGGTCGAAGACATCACGCTGCCGGGCGGCGTCGACATCGTCCAGGCTGATGCGCGGCTCGACCTGCTCGGGTCGCTGGAAACTGAGTTCGGCGAGTCGCACCCGGGGCTGGCGTCGAACAGCCACCAGGCGGCGCGGCAGCAGGCGGTGCGGATGATGCGCTCGTCCGCCGCCGAGGCGTTCAAGCTGGAGCGCGAGCCGGATGCGCTCCGCGAGCGATACGGCCGCAACCGGTTCGGCCAGGCGTGTCTCCTTGCGCGGCGGCTCGTCGAGCAGGGGGTGCCGTTCATCGAAATCACGCTGAGCGGACTGGAGGGGCAGCAGTTCCTGGGCTGGGACACGCACCAGAACAACTTCTCGACGGTGAGCGCCTTGTGCAAAGTCCTCGACCCGGGCTGGGCGACGCTGATCGACGACCTGCAGCAGCGCGGCCTGCTCGACACGACGCTCATTGTGTGGATG
>CAZWGW010000241.1:4105-9081 GCA_964633565.1 uncultured Planctomycetaceae bacterium | reverse complement strand
AAGCCGCTGCTGGTCATCGACGGCGACGTCCCGGAGTGGCTCGACCAGCCGGAGTATCTCCGCCGGCACCTGCGGCAGTTCATCTGGAAGCGGGGAGAGGCGGATGCCGCCCCCCGGATCACCATCCGGCAACTCGAGCCGCGCCGCCGCGACCTGGCGACGATCGACCTCGCTGACGTGACGTCGGAGCGGCTCAGCGAACTGCTGGACGATGCCTGGCGGACGTACATGGTGGAGCGGCCGCTGACCGCGCGCGGCTACATCGACAACGAGCACGGGAACTGGCTGCGCCGCGTGATGGAAGGGGCGTACGAGGAAGAGCTGCGCATTCAGGACGAAGCGCAGCGCGGCATCCTGCAACCGCCGGGACGGGACGACAGCAGGCCATGAACCATTTGATTTCGCGTCGGGTGTTCCTGCGTGGGGCGACGGCTGCGGTGTCCGTGGCGGCATGCCCGGTCGCGCGGCTCCCGGCCGACGAACGCCCGGACCTCCCGCGCGTCGACGCGCACCTGCACTGCTTTGCGGGGAACGATGATCCGCGGTTCCCCTACCACGATCAGGCGCCGTACCGGCCGGCCGAACCGGCCACGCCGGAGCACCTGCTGAAGTGTATGCGCGAAGCGGGCGTCGATTACGCAGTGGTCGTTCACCCGGAGCCGTACCAGGACGACCACCGCTACCTGGAGCACTGCCTCCAGATCGGCAAGGGGAAGCTGAAGGGGACGCTGCTGCTGTTCGCCGACCGTCCGGGATCGCTCGACAAGCTGCCCGATCTGTGCCGGCGTCTGGAGGTGGTCGCCGTCCGCGTACACGCCTACGCCCCGGAGAGGCTGCCGCCCTTCGGTACGCCCGAACTGCGACGGTTATGGCAACTGGCGACCGAGCACGGGCTGGCGGTGCAGTTGCACTTCGAGCCGCGCTATGCGCCGGGCTTCGAACCGCTGATCCGCGAGTTCCGCGAGACGACGGTGATCATTGACCACCTTGGGCGGCCGTTTCAGGGGACGCCGGAGGAACATGCCGTCGTGGTCCGCTGGTCGCGGTTTGAGAACACGGTGATGAAACTGTCGGCTGTCCCCGCGCCGGAAACGTACCCGCACCGCGACATCGTGCCGGTGATCCGGCAGCTCACCGAGGCCTGGGGGGCCGCACGGATGATCTACGGCGGCGGTTTCAGCGCCGCCGCCACCGGCGCGTCGTATGCCGCGGCGTATGAGCGCGCGCGCACATACCTCGCGCATCTTTCCGCCGCCGACCAGGCACAGATTTTCGGGGGCACGGCGGCGCGGCTGTTCAAGTTTCGGGTGTGAGCAGCGAGCAACGTCGAGGATGAATCTCAGGCCGTCAGGTCCGGCAGGCTGAACGGCTCACGGTACTGTTTGCCGAGCATCTGGTTGGCTTCGTCACAGTCGCGGAAGCGTTCCGCGTGCGGGTCGAAATCGAGGCGGCCGCGCGTCCGGAACGCGATCTCCCCTAAGTGAACCAAGGCACAGCTCCGGTGCGCGACGTCCGCCGCGGCGCGCGTCGGCGTGCGATTGCGGACCGCGTTCAGAAACTCGGCCATGTGCTCCGGATAGCCGGTCTGGCCGCGCAGCTCCTTCCCTTCGGTCGGTCCGGGCGTCCCCTTCGGCCCCTGGAAGACGCTGAACGCTCCGCGGCGCGAGAAGATCAGGTAGCCCTCGGTGCCGTAGAACACGATGCCGTTGTCGAACCCGTGCAGGCCGTACGCGGTAAACGGATAGTTCTCGTAGACGAGCAGCCGGCCATCGGGGTACTCGTACGTCACGTGCATGTTGTCGGGATACTCGCTGGCGTGTCCGTCGAGCAGCATCCGGCTGCCGCGGGCCGTAATCTGTGTGGGGAGCGTCTCGACCCCGAGCCCCCAGACAGCCATGTCGAGATCGTGAATTCCGTCGTCGCCGATCTCGCCGTTGCCGTAGTCGCGGAACATCCGCCACGTCCGGTGGAAGCGATGGGGGTTGAACGGCCGCTCCGGCGCGGGGCCGAGCCAGCGGTCGTAATCGACGCCCGCCGGCGGAGTGCCGTCGGGCAAGGGCTTCGCCACCGTGCGCGTTTCCGCCGTCCACGCCCGGGCGACTTTGACCTCGCCGATGATCCCCTCCTTGAGCAACCGGCCGGCTTTCTCCGTCACCGGACTGCTGCGCATCTGGCTCCCCTGCTGCACGACTCGGCCGTATTTCTGCGCGGCGGCAACAATCAGCGGCCCTTCATTGAAGACGTGCGAGATCGGCTTCTCGATATACACGTCTTTGCCTGCCTGCATGGCCTTGAGCGCGATGGGCGCATGCCAGTGATGCGGCGTGGCGATGATGACGGCGTCGACGTCGCGGTCCGCGAGGACTTCTTCGTAGCGACCCGTCTGTTTGGGCGGCGCGGCCTGAAACTCGCGGGGCACCCGCGCGTCCATCTGCGCAATCTGCGCCGGGTCGACATCGCACAGCCACGCCAGGGAGACCGCCTCGCGGCGGCTGACGAGACCTGTGACGTGGTGGGTCATGATGCCACCGCAGCCGATGATCCCCAATCGCACGGCCGCCGGTTTCTCCGCCGCGAACAGGTGGACGCCCCCGAGGCTCGCCGCGGCGCCGAGCACGGCGGCCGAATGCGAGACCTGGCCCAGGAATTCACGGCGAGTGGCGGTCGGATGCATGGTCAATCTCCTGTTGTGGCGGCGACTGGTGATTTGCGGGCTGCGAGGTATTCGAGCAGGTCGGCCGCTTCCCGCGCAGTCAGGCCGGCCATCTGTCCGTCGGGCATCAGCGACGTCCGCGACGGCTGCAGTCGTTCCACTTCGCCTGCCGGGATTACGCTCTCCTTGTTCTGCGCGTCGCGCAGTACGACGGCGTTCTCGTCACGCGTGACCAGCAGACCCGTCACCGGAAGACCGCTCAACGTGAGCGCGGTATATGCGGCGTATTTCGGTTCGATCCGGCGCGACGGCTCCAGCAGGCTCTCCAGCAGTTCCGCGCGCGACCGCAACGAGCCGATCGTCGACAGGTCCGGACCGACCGGTGTCCCCCGCTCGCCGACCCGGTGGCAACTGCCGCAGCGGACGGCCTCGGACCAGAACAGCGTTTCGCCGCGTCGGGCGTCTCCCGCGCGTGCCAGAATGGTCCCGGGCCGGGGATTCGACCCGAGCTTTCGTTCCCCGTGTTCGCCGGGCGGCAGATAGCCCTCGAACAGGTCGCGAGTCGGCCCGGCCGGCAATCTGGCGGCTGCCGACAGCACCGAGTCGCGTTCGCCGCCAGAAAGCTGACCGAGAGCGAGCCGGCGCGCGAGCTGCAGCGCGGTCTGTGGCTGCGACAGCATCTGGTCAACCGGCTCGTTCAAGGCCGTCAAGTCCGCCGACTCCCGTGCCCCGTCCATGCCGGCGATCCATCGGGCAATGAGTTGCAGCCCCGCTTCATCTGGTTGTTCCGAGCCGAGGTGCGGCATCCGGTCGCGGCCAAACTTGGCCATGCGGAAAAACAGCGTGCTGGCGCAGGGATCGCCCGGCTTGATGATGTCAGCGTCCGGCAGCGCGAAGTCGCCGCGCGTCGGACGCACGCCGACCGCCATCATCTCCGACACTTTGACCGAAAACTGCAGCCGCAGCGACACGGTTCCGCCGCCGCCGGTGCAATGGCAGTGACCGCAGTTGGCGTGAAGGTATGCGCGAGCCCGGTCCTCCAGGGGTTGGCGGTCATCGGTTGCGTCGACCAGCCGCTGCTCGCGTGCCAGCGACGATGCATCGAAGGGGGGGAGCGGCGTTTCATCCCGGTTGACCCTGCGGACGAGGCCCATCACGGTGAACGCCATCAACTGGTTGCGTCCGTCCGCCCCCGGCCGATTCAACTGCTCCGGCTGGAACGCGAGCGCGAACTCCGACTGGATGTTGTGGCACGACATGCACTGGGTGCGGCTGTGGAACTGCCACATTCGCTGCTGGGTCCCGACGTGAATCTCCCGTTCAGCGCCGTCAGCCGGGACGAGGTCGGCATCCGTCTGATCGTCGCGCCACGCGTAGGTGTAGGCGTGCCAGTCCACGCCGTCGAAGTGCAGGAACTGCGTTTCGATCCGCCGGCCGGAGAGAGAGATCGTTCGCACGAGGACCGCTCCCTCAGGAAAGTGCAGGCGGAACTTGCGCCAGTCCACCATGCCGGGAATCGGTTTGGCCTCCACATGCAGCGTGGCGGACGACTTGCCGGGGAAGGCGACCCAGTGCTCCGCCGTCGCGCCGTCCTGCCATTGCCGGCAGTTGATCGAGAACGGAACGACGCCTGCCATCGGAGTCTGGTCGGTCACACTTGCGAACAGGCCCGTCTGCGAGAGCCGCGTCGGGAATTCGCCGTGGCCGCTGCCGCCGTCGTTGCGCTCAATCGTGTGGATCGTGCCGGCGTCGTAGTCCAGGAAGTACAGCTCTCCCTCATGATTGTCGGCGAAGGCGACAATGCGAACTGACGGATGTGCAATCTCGGGCATCTCCCGCGTGCGGTCCCCGTCGAAGCGGGCGGCCCACAGTCGCCGCGTCTCCCAGTCGCCGAACACGTAGGCCCCGCGCAGTTCCGGAAACTTCCGGCCGCGGTACACGAGCCCACCCGTCACACTGCTGGCGATCGTGTGCGACAGCTCGATCAGCGCGGCATGGATCGGCGTCGGCGACACCTGGTCCGATTTGATCGGCTGCGGCCCCTCCATCGCCGACCACCCGTAGTTGCCCCCTTTCTCGACCCGATGGACCAGCTCCCACAGTTCCCATCCGACGTCCCCCACAAACAGCTCGCCGGTCTGTCGATCGAAGCTCATCCGCCACGGGTTGCGGAAGCCGTACGCCCAGACTTCCGGCCGCGCGCCCTCCCTGCCGACAAAAGGGTTGTCGTGCGGGACGGCGTAGTTTCTGCCTGCGTCCTTGCGGTCGACGTCGATGCGCAGGATGGATGAAAGCAGGTCGGAGATGTCCTGTCCCGTATTGA
>CAZWGW010000241.1:1413-4095 GCA_964633565.1 uncultured Planctomycetaceae bacterium | reverse complement strand
CGGGCGGATTGGGGCTGGCGGCATCGCCTGTGGAAATGTAGAGCATGCCGTCGGGGCCGAACTGCAGGTCGCCGCCGTTATGACCACCCTGCAGGAACGAGAGGACGATCTCCTCGCTCGACGGATCGATGCGGGGCGGGTCGGTGTCGGTGACGACGAACCGGGAAACCCGCGTTCCGTCGGCCAGGTTTGGCTGCTGCGTGTCCGATCGCTTCAGGGTGTAGCATAGGAAGCAATGGCGGTTCGTTTCGAAGTCGGGATGAAACGCCAGCCCGTAGACGGCCTCGACCGATCGCGCCCCGGGGAGCTGTTCGATCGTTCGAAGTTCCTTCGTCAGGTCGAAGAACAAGTCGGGGCGGGCGTCGGGATCATCAGCAAACGAATACAGCCGGCCGGCCTGCTCGCCGACAAAGAGGCGGTTGCTCCCTGGGCAGCGCGCCATCAACAGTGGATGTTCGAACTTCAGGTTTGGAAACGCCCGGACCACCCTGAACGGGGGGGGCGGCTCGGGAGATCCGACGACCCGCGAGGTCGTCCACGGCGTCCGCGAAGTCGCATGCGGTGCGCCGGCGGCCGGCTCAGGTGATTCGGCTCCCGTCGATCGGGCTGGCGCCGCGACGAATGCGATCAGCACGAGCACCGACGCTGAGAGACACCGGAGAAATCCGCGTTGGCAGGGTGACGGCATGGGTTGGATATCGATGCGGGCCGAGGGTATGAGCGTCCGCGACAGTTTGACGACGGAGTGCGGCCATTGTAACCCGGCCGAGTGCGGGAATTGAGTGTCGGACAGCCGTGGACGGGATGCGAGATCTCGAGCGCAAAGTCCGGGTGCCGGTGATAGAATTCGGCCTGAATCCTGGCTGTACGTGGAGCGACGCGCACGATGACTCCGCTGACTGTTCATCTCGACCGGAGTGACGACCAGCGCCGCGCGTGCCGCTTGTACCTGTCGCTGATGGACGAGATAGGCGTATCGCTGCCGCGGTTCGGCGATGCTGATCGGCGTCTGGCGGACATTTGACGGGCCGAGAGGGAGTCGCAGCGTGGCACAATCCTCCGTAGCGTCGTGGCGCAGGGGCGGCCGGTGGTGTCGAACCAACGTGGGATACGGAATTGCCGCACTTCCGCTGGGGACGCTTGCAGCGCTGGTGCTGCTTCCGGGTGGTCGCGACGTGTTTTGTGCTGCGGCCAGTCCGCGGCCAGGCATCATCCTGGTCATGGCCGATGACCAGGGCTGGGGGGACGTCGGCTATCACGGCCACCCGGTGCTCAAGACGCCGGTCCTCGACGAGATGGCCGCGACGGCCCTGCGGCTCGACCGGTTTTATGCGGCGCATCCGGTCTGCTCGCCGACGCGCGGCAGCGTGATGACGGGGCGCAACCCGAACCGCTTCGCCTGTTTCTCCTGGGGGCATACGCTCCGGCCGCAGGAGGTGACGATCGCCGAAGTCCTCAAAGAGGCCGGCTACGCCACCGGGCACTTCGGCAAGTGGCACCTTGGATCGGTGCGGGCCGATGACGTCGTCTCGCCCGGACAAAGCGGGTTTGATGAATGGCTTTCCAGCCCCAACTTCTTCGAGAACAGTCCGCTCCTCTCCCGCCGCGGCACGGCGGTCGAAACGCACGGGGAAAGTTCCGAAGTCACGGTCAAGGCCGCGCTGGAGTTCATCCGGAGGTCGGCGGCAGCGAAGCAGCCGTTTCTCGCGGTGATCTGGTTCGGCAACCCGCACAATCCGCACGTCGCGACGGAGGAACTCAAGGCCCTCTATCCCGATGCCTCGAAAGCGGAGCAGAACTATTACGGCGAAATCACGGGGATTGACCGCGCGATGGGGCTGTTGCGCAGGGAACTGCGAGACATCGGCGTGGCTGACAATACGCTGCTGTGGTACACGAGCGACAACGGGCAGCAGGGGAATTCGCCCGGCTCCTCCAGCGGCCTGCGTGGGGCGAAGGCGAGCCTGTGGGAAGGGGGGATCCGGGTGCCGACGATCATCGAATGGCCGGCCCGCATCAAGTCGCCGCGGACGTCGGTTGTTCCCTGTTTCACGTCGGATATTTACCCCACGCTGGTGGAACTGGCTGGGGCGCACGTCGCGCATCAGCCGCCGCTGGATGGCGTGAGCCTGGTGTCGCTGATTGACGGCACGATGACGGAGCGTCCCAGGCCAATGGGGTTCTGGGTGTATCAGGCGGGGGGGATCTCCACGCCGAGCGCCAAACAGATGGAAGAACTGCGGCAGGAGCAGGCGGGGACGGCACCAGCCACTGAACCTCCGCCGCTCACGCCGGCTGCGCGGATGGAGCAGAAGTTTTCGGCCGACGATCTGCCGGGCCATGCCGCCTGGATCGACGGGGACTGGAAGCTGCACCACATTCCCGAGAGGAACGGAAATGTGCGGTATGAACTGTACAATCTGCAGAGCGACCCGGCGGAGGCGGCGGACGTGGCGGCGGCAAATGGCGAGAGGGTCGAGCGAATGCAGCGCGAACTGGGGGCGTGGCAGCGGTCGGTGGTGGGGAGTTTGAATGGGGAGGATTATTGATTGTTTGAGGAGACGCCCGACGCTTGACGATTGAGGAGCGATAAATGGTTCGTTCGGCAGCGGCGAGCTTGCTGTTGATATTCGTTGCGGACAGCGTTGCGTCATTTGACGAGGTGCAATTCCGCGTGCACCT
>CAZWGW010000241.1:0-1403 GCA_964633565.1 uncultured Planctomycetaceae bacterium | reverse complement strand
GTGGTGGGGAGTTTGAACGGGGAGGATTATTGAGTCGGAAGAGGCTGGTTATCGCTTCCGGAGTGAAAACACTTAACTCGCCTGTGGCGGTCGTGCCGCCCCGCCGGGCTTGTCCCGGTGGACGGAGGGATGCTGCACTAAAAACGCGGTTGTTCCCCGATTCCGCCGAACCGGGCTCAGCGATGAATTGGCGCGACAGTGTGTTCAATCCCGCGCTCCACCCGGACAAGCCGGGTGGGGGCGGAGATCAAGTCATAAACGCGCGGTTAGTGCAGAGTCCTTCGCTCCACCGGCACGAGGCCGGATGGGGGCGGTCTCCGCCTGACGGGAATCCTTTTTCAGGAGCCGAAAGATGGTGCGTTCGGGCACGTTGTGCTTGCTGTTGATGTTCGTGGCGCAGCGCGTTGCGTCCGGAGATGAGATTCCGTTGCGCATCCACGTCCTCAATGCCGACTCCGAATTCAGTGCCGCGGCGGCGTTCGACATCGACCACGACGGCGACCTCGACGTCATCAGCGGCGGCTTCTGGTACGAAGCACCGGACTGGACGAAGCACGTCGTGCGGGAAGTCGAGAACATCGGGGGGCGCTTCGACGACTATTCGAATCTGCCGCTCGACGTGAACGGCGACGGCTGGATCGACCTCGTGAGCTGCAACTACCGCAGCCGCTCGGTTTACTGGGTCGAGCATCCGGGGGCGGCGCTCGGCGAGTGGACGAAGCACGTGATTGACACTCCCGGCCGCAGCGAGACGGGGATGCTGGCGGACGTCGACCAGGACGGCACGCCGGATGTGCTGCCGAACGGGACCGATTTTGCCGCGTGGTACGGCCTGTTGCGGATCGGCGGCGGCAATGTGTCGTGGTCGCGGCACGACCTGCCGCAGGAACTGGCGGGGCATGGCGTCGGGTTCGGCGATATCAATGGGGACGGGCGGGGGGACATCGTGGGGCGCAGCGGCTGGGCGGAGGCGCCGGAAGATCGGCGGGAGGGAGCATGGGTGTGGCATGCCGAATTCGAACTCGGCAAGGATGCGAGCATTCCCATACTCGTGGAAGACGTTGATGCCGACGGAGACCGGGACCTTGTGGTCGGCCACGGGCATAATTTCGGTCTGTTCTGGCTGGAGCAGCAAGCCGGAGCCGACGGTGCGCGAAGCTGGACGCCGCATACGATTGACGACTCGTGGTCGTGCGCGCATGCCGTGTTATGGGCCGATATCGACGGCGATGGGCAGAATGGCCTGATCGCCGGCAAACGCTACATGGGGCACGACGGGCGCGATCCGGGCGAGACGGAGCCGCTACGGGTCTACTGGTACGGCTTCGACCGCGACTCAAGGGAGTGGCAGCGGCACGAAATCCACTTCGGCGGGACGGTGGGGATGGACCTTGACCCGAAAG
>CAZWGW010000240.1:0-9091 GCA_964633565.1 uncultured Planctomycetaceae bacterium | reverse complement strand
CGTCCGGTTGGAGGAGGGCGACGAGCCGCACGGTCCGTTTGGCCTCGAACACTTTCTGGTCCATGTCTTCGACCATCGCCTTGATCTCGTTGAACAGGGAGTCGTTGGCGGAGACGATGAGGTGGTTGGTCTTTGTGTCGGCGCTGATGGTCAGCTTGACTTCGTTGTCCTGGCCGCCGCCACCGCCCCCCCCGCCGCGACCGCCGCCCACCAGCATCTGGAACGGGTTCTGCTGGTTGCGTCCACCGCCATTCCGGCCGGTTTCGAGGTAATTGGCGTAAATCTCGCTGACCCGTTCGTAGACGTCGACCACTTCCGCGTGCTTGACTTCGATCATCCGCGGCCGGCGCTCGCGCAACTCCCCGGCCGACCATTCTGAGGCGTCCAGCACTTCCAGCAGTTGCTCAACTTCCTGGACCCGGGATTCGGGACCGGAAACGAACAGCGAATTGAGCCGCGCGTCGGGGATGATCGTCAGCGACGCCGAGCTGCCGAGCGTCGACAGCCCGGTCATGTCGGCGATGCCCGAACCAAGCTGGTTGAAACTGTTGGAGATGCCGCCGAAAAAGCTCGTGGAGCTGGTGGTCGGCGTGGCGCTGCTGACGCTGACGTCGGGGAGCAGCAGCTTGAGCATGTTGGCGACTTCATCCGCGCTGCCGGACTGCAATGTGAAGATCGTCCAGGTCGTGCGGACCGGCATGACCGACATGAGGTAGTCGAGCATCGACGTGGCCTCCTCCAGCGAGGAGGGGTCACCGAAAACAAGGAGCTGGTCCCCCTGAATGGCAATCGTGATGGGAGGTTGGGTCCCCACAGGCGCTTCCGACGGCTCATTGTCGCTTGCCGTCTCCGCGGATTTGCCTGCATCCGGTCCGGTCGCCGCTGCGTCGGCGTCCTGGGCAGCCGCGGTCTCCGATTCCTGGAGCGCGACATCATACAGGCCCGACCGGACGCAGCGGATCGCCGCAGAGTCCTTCCGGGTCGGCGCGGCAGGTTCGGTACCGGTGGCCTCCGGTTGCGTCCCGGCCGGCGGAACACCCTGAACGCGGTCACGCCCGTTGCGGTTTTCGGGGGTGCGGATGTCGCGAATCAGGCCGCCATTGGAACGGGGAATGATGCGCAGCGCCCCGCGATTCGTCGTCGACCAGGCCTGCTGCAGCGCTTCGAGCAGTTCTTCCGCATTGTGACCCGTAATGGGGATCTGCACGAAAGGCGCATTGCCCGACCGCGGCCGCACGCCGGTGCCGTCCTCGCCCATGTTCGACAGGATCGTGCGGATCTGCAGGATCTGGTCGCTCGTGGCGCGCACGATGAGTTGCCGCCCCTGGAGGTCGGGTTCGATCGTCGGCGCGCTGGTGCCGTCCTTGACAAACACAGTGCGGAGCGTCGAGGCGACGGCCAGCGGGTCCTTGGATGAGAGTGGGATCACGGTGACGGTCTGGGCGCCGCCGCCCCCATCGATCTGCCGGAGGTATTCCTGAATCTGCCGGTGCTGCGCTTCCGTACCAAAGATGTGGATGACATTGTCCTCACCGACTTCGTTGATGACATTTCCCTCCGGCATCAGTGCCGTGAGGGTCTTCGAGACCTCACGGGCGTCTGACGAAACCTTGTAGACCTGCAGGTACGGCTTGCGGCTGCCGACGCGCATCGGCTGACCGGTCGTGTCGACGTCGATCGCTTTGACCAGTTCTTCGACGACCTTGTGCTGGGCCGGCGTGGCGGTGACCAGCAGTTGGTTGGTCCGCAATTCGGCGGTGACCTTGGCCTGCGATGTCGTCGTGGCGGTGCTGGAGCCGCGCTGCCGGTCGCGGTCGCCGCGCCCCTGATCGCCGCCCGGGAACTGCGGCCAGCCCGGGAACCCGCGCCGATCGCGGTCACCGTCTCCACCACCACCGGCGCTGACATTGGGAACGGTCCGCGTCGACCCGAGCAATTCTCCGACGATGTACTCGGCCTCGTCCGCCGCCAGGTACGTGAGCGCGTAAGGCCGGAATACAACGTCCTCGGGCGTCCTCGGGGGCGCCACGGATTTGATAATGTCGTAGATCCGGCGCAGGTTGCCGGCGGTGTCCGTGACATACAGGCCGGACGCAGTCGTCAGCGCCACCGCGTTCCCCTGCGGCCCGGTGATTTCGTAGATTTCGTCGCGCAGCGCCTCCACGTCGACACCGGGCTCCAGCGGGAAAATCACGCTGACCAGTTCATTCCGGCCGCAGTTGACTAGTTCCGCAGGGGTCACCTCGGGGATCAGGTTCGGCGGGATCTCTCCGTCGACGGAGAGGGAGACCAGCGCGTTATCGCGGCGGACGAGCACGTACCCCTCCTGCAGCAGATATCCATTCAGGACATCGAGCGCATCGGTGATCGTGTACGATTTCGGGTCGCGATAGGTGTACGTGCCCGGCGGCGTCTGCTTGATGTGCAGAATGTAGCCGGCCCGGTCAGCGAACAGTTTGAGGACAACGGGCCACGGGGCATTTTCGAAATTGAATTTGACCGGGTCCCCCGTCTTGACTTCGCCCGTCTGTCCGTCCCGATCGAACGAGGCGACGACGGGGCCTGCGGGAGACGCAGGATTCGTGGTCTCAGGGGGCGCGGCAACAACAGGGCGCACAGGCGTCGGCGCGGCCGGGCGCGGTGATTCGCGCGACGGTGCTTCCGGAGACGGCGTTGCGGAGTCCGGTTCCTCATCCTGCGAGACCTGTGCAAAGACCGGCGGGGGGCCGAGGATCTGCATCCACGTCCCGCGCTGTTCCTCGGTCAGCACCGACATCCACTGCTGGTTCCATTCCTCTCGATATTTCCGTTCGTCCTCCGGGTCACGATCGGGCGGGATCGACCGGTTCCGACGGATTTCCTCCGCCTGCATTTCCACCAGCTTCGCCCGCTGCTCTGGTGACAGGCCGATTTGGTCTGCAATTTCGGGCTGAGTAATGCCTGCCAGACCGACCTGGTGCAGCCAGATCTGTCGCAGACGATTGAACTGCCGATCGTCCAGGATCGATTTCAGCCTGTTGGCCGCAGCGGCGTTTTCCGCCGCAAGCGCTCGCGTGGCGGCTTCGCGGAAGTCCTGTTGCTGCTCGTCGGTCGGCCTTTCGTCGCCGTTGTCGGGACTTGGGATTGTGGTGCGGCCGACTTCTGCGACTTCGTCCAGCAACGCGTTGATCTGCTCCTGCTGTTCCTCCGACAATCCAAGTTCCCTGGCCATGAACGGCGCCCCGATCTGGCCGAGCAGCCCACCCCCGATGACTTGCTGACGCGGTTCCTGGGCCGCGGCCGGAGTGGGTGTAATCCACGCCAGTCCGCAGGAGAGCGCCGCGGCGAGAATGGCTGTCGGGAGTGGATGGGTCTGCATGGCGCGATGGGATTGGCTGGGGGATGGAAATGGCGGTCAGTTGGGCCCAGTGACCAGTTTGCGCAATCCGAAAAGTCCGTTCGGCAATCTTACCGGAGATACAGCATGAATTCCATAGGCGGAACGGCCGAATCAGTCGCCTAAGTCCTTGTGACGACGTTGGAACGATCGTTCGGACGAGTCACAATCGGAAATCCCGGAGGGGACGGGACAACCGTCTCCCGCAAACTCCCCGTAACCATTCCGGTCTACTCCGTTTTGAGCGAAACTTCCACTCATCAGCGGGGTTGCAAGACACGACTGAGTTCGGGGTCAAATTCGGCGCGCACGATACGCCCGCCGTGTTATCAAACCCCGATCGCCACCGTCCGGACTCAGGAAATCGCCATGAACCACTACCGACGCCCCTCCATTCTCATCGTCGGCGCAACCGCGATGTTCGTTCTGATCGATACGAATGCGTCGGCCCAGGGGCGACGACGCGGCGGCGATGAGGACTCCAGACGGGGCGACCGCGAGCAACGCGACAACGGCGGCGAAAGCCGCGGCGATGAAGGGAGTTTCCGCGAACGCTTCCGCGAACGGTTCGGGGGGGGAGGCGATTTCGGCGGCGGCGGGTTTGGATTCGGCGGCTTTGGCGGCGGAGGTGGATTCGGCGGTGGAAACCCGTGGGAACAACGGGGTGAAGGGCGCCGCGAAGAGTACGGCAGTGAATCGGATGAGCCCAAAGAGAAACCGCGCGTCACCGTCGACCTGCCCAGCGACTATCTGGCCGGTGACATCGATCACGACGGCCAGATTGCATTTTATGAGTGGCGGCTCTGGCAGCGCACCGGAGCGGCGCAGTTTGCCCGCTGGGACTCCAACAATGACGGCTTTCTCACGCCGCGCGAACTGGTCGGAGTCGCCGCGCCGTCCGGCAGCTCGGGCGCTTCCTCTGCCGTCGCTTCGACTGCGCCCCGGACCGGTCAACCGGCCAATCCGTTTTCCGCCAGCACGACGCGCGCTCCCGCGTCGTCCGCCGGCTCCAGACCAGCGCCCGCCGGCCAAGGCACGGCCGATTCAGACGATCCGATTGTGCTGAAGGCGAAAAACTACTTCAGCCTGATGGACGAGAACAACGACGGCGCCATCTCGGCGGACGAACTGGAAAAGAGCAACCGCGTCAAATCGATGTTCAAGAACGCCGGGATCGAACTGACCCAGCCGATGAACGGCGATCAGTTCGTGGAGGCGTACGTCCGGGCCAGTTCGTCGTGAGTCCGGCCAAGTCAGCGGCCTGACGGCCGCCGCTCGCCCGAGCCATTCTCAGAGCTGGGTGCGGTCGATCCGCCGCGCCATGAGCATGCCGATAAACCGCAGGGCGCCCTGGTCCAGCCGCAAGCGGACGCGCAGGCCGGTCTCCGTCGGCTGGACTTCCAGTTGGACGCGGTCGTTCGACTCATCAAACGCCTGCCGCGCGGCCTCCAGCCGAAAGTTCGGCCGGTCCGGCGGCGTGGCGTCTGCGGGGTCGACCTCCGCCGCGGGTTCCGCCGATTCCTCGACGGCCGGCCCCGGTTCCAGGCGCAACCACGGCGAGAGGTGAATGGACGCCTGAATCGGCGCCAGCGCGGCCGCGTTTTCGAGCGGCCGATCACGCGTGTCGATCACGAGATCGATCGATTCCTTCAGCACGCGTTCTGACTGATCACCGCCGACGGCAAACCACAGCATCCGCTGGCCGGCACCGACCAGCACTTCGGGACGGCCGCCGTAGAGTTGCCTGTCCTGCGGGCTGACGCGGCGTCCCACCAGCTTGTGAAACACAATCCCCTGGTGCTCGGCAGCGCTCAACTGCACCGATTCAAGACCGGGGCGGTCGCTGACCTGCTGCAGCACCTCCTGCAGACCGCTGGCGAAGGTCTCCGTGCCGACGACATGAAATGCGCCGACGAGCACATACTTGCCTCCACTGAGCGGCACATACTGCAGGCCGAAATCGACCTTGCCGGCGTCCACGGTGGCCTGCATCGAGGCGGTCAGCTTGCCGACGGCATCCTGCGGACTCGGGTTCTCGTCCATCCCGAGGCCGCGGCGGACCTCCGTCTCAAACACCTTGACCCATTCGGCGGCTGCCTTCTTTTCCCGCTTGTTGAGCTCCCAGGCGACGTTGAGCGCGAGCGGCTGATTCTCACCCATCCAGGCGTGCAATTGCGACCGCCGGCCGGAGAGCGATTCCAGCGACTTCGCGAACTCGCTGTCAGGCCGGGCGTCGACGGAGAACTCGATCAGCGCCTTCTGAGCCTCAGCATCGGCATCCCAGCCGATGGTGATCTGCTCCCCCTGCGAAATGACCTGCTCAATCAGTTCCAGGTTGCTGATGCCGTTGGCGCGGCGGATGCGGTATTGCGTCTCATTCTCGTTGTCGCGCCGCTGCAGTTCGGTCTCGGCGCTGACCCGCAGGTACGTGAGAAACACCGTGCGGATTGTCTCCGGCACGTCGCCGATCCGCGCCGTGACGGCGACGTCGAATCGGGCGTTGAGCGCCTCGCTGTACGGTCCCGGGTCCGGGAGTTCCTGGTCGAGTGCCTCGGCGTTATCGCAGACCAGCGCGTACTTGTCCTTTTTCTGCACATACAACGTCGGGCCGCGAGTCTCGATCTCGTAGCGGTCGTCTCGACCCTCGGATCTGGTGATGTTGACCGGCGCCATGCCGATCGTGTCCATCAGCGCTTCAAGGTCGTCCGTGGGGACGTACGTAATCACGAACGGCCGGATGAGGTTGCTCTCGTTGAGGCAGAGCATCAGCCCGAACGAGCGCTTGCGGTCGACCCCTTTGAGGTCCCCCGCCCGCCCGAGGAACTCGTTGAGCGAGTCGGACAGGTCCGGGCGGCCGGCCATACTGAGCGCCGCATTCGCCCCGCCGACCAGTTTTTCGACGCCCGCCACGTTGACGACGACCAGCGGCGCCAGTGCCTTGGCCTTTTCGGGTGCGGACTTCTCCTGCGCGCGGGCGGAAGCGCCAACAACCGCCAACAGGAGCGCCGGCGCGCAAATCGCGACGCCAACCGGTCGTAGAGTTCTCAGACGCCCACCGTCCCCGCTGTAGCGACTCATGTTCGATGCTCGCGTTTGAGGTCGTTGATCAGGACAGGCCGAGCGACGGCCGCCCGTCCCCTCTGATACCGGTCAGGATGCTGCACGGGTTTCAACAATCGCCAACGACGATTGGGTTTGCAACCTCGTCTCCTCCGTCGTCGTGCATTGCCCGGCTGGCTGATCTCGCTTATCGTCGATCGAGAATTCAAGCCGCTGGAGAACCCGATCATGTGCAGGACGAAGGCATTGACGACCGGCCGATTCCGTAAGCGACTCCAGCCGCTGTTGATGACGGCGGCGGTCACTTTCGTGCCTGTCTCAGCGTTTGCCGCCACCATTCAGGCGGAGACATATCAGGTCGGCGTCGCGGCAATCGACATCACACCGGACCATCCGATCCGATTGAACGGCTTCGGCTTCCGGCGGGACGAATCAGACGGCGTCCGGCAGCGGATCTGGGCCAAGGCCCTGGCGATCGGCAGCGATGAACAGGGACCCGCCGTGGTGATTACGGTCGACATCCTCGGCATCCCGGACCAATGGGCTGGCCGCCTGGCCGAGAGGCTTACGGAGAAAACCGCCGTCCGCCGCGAGCGGCTGGCCCTGACCGCGACGCACACGCACAGCGCTCCGCTGCTGCGCGGCGAGAACACGACGATCTTCGGCGTTCCCATTCCCGACGACCACCTGCAGCACATTGACCAGTACACGCGCGTGTTCGAGGCGAAACTGGAACAGGTGGTCCTTGATGCATTGGCCGACCGCAAGCCAGCGACGCTGCATTGGGGAGTGGGGACCGTCGGCTTCGCGAAAAACCGTCGAACGGCGGGAGGACCCGTTGATCACGACCTGCCGCTGCTGGCCATCCGCTCGCCCGACGGAAAGATGCGCGCGGTCTACGTGAGCTACGCCTGCCACTGCGTGACGCTCTCCGACAACAAGGTCAGCGGCGACTGGGCAGGCTACGCGCAGGAAGCCATCCAGCGTGACTTCCCCGGCGCGGTGGCGCTCTGTTCCGTCGGTTGCGGGGCCGATTCGAACCCGAGTTCCGGCGTCACGGGGGACCGGGCCGACGTCGCCGCTGCGCAAGGAGAGGAGGTCGCATCGGAAGTCCGACGGCTGCTCGGCGGCTTTCTCGCGCCGGTTCAGGGAACGCTCACGGCGCACTTCGACCGGGTTGAACTCCCGCTGCAGCCGCTGCCGTCACG
Source organism: uncultured Planctomycetaceae bacterium (assembly GCA_964633565.1). Classification (GTDB taxonomy): domain Bacteria; phylum Planctomycetota; class Planctomycetia; order Planctomycetales; family Planctomycetaceae; genus CAZWGW01. Next base: position 1,447 of record CAZWGW010000240.1, on the reverse strand, counting down.
CGCCGAATGGGAGGAACTGGCGAAACTCGACAATCCGACCGGGCATCATGCACGCACCCAACTGGCGAGGCTCGACCGCGGAGAACGCCTGATCGAGAAGATCGACGCCCCGATCCAGACGTGGCGGTTCGGGGACTCGCTGGCAATCGTGTTCCTGCCGGGGGAGACCGTGGTCGACTACGCGCTGCGTCTCAAGCGGGAGCTGGACGCATCGCGGCTGTGGGTCAACGGCTATTGCAACGCCGCGCCGGGTTACGTGCCGTCCGAGCGCATCCTGACGGAAGGGGGGTACGAAGGGGGCGGGGCGATGATTTACTACGACATCCCCAGGCCATACGCCGCCGGGCTGGAGCAGAAGATCATCAATGTCGTCCAGGGACAGGTCGGCGACGGTTTCAAGGCGACAGTGCGGGCGGCCGGCACTCATGGAGCGGCCCCGCTCCCGCCGCAGCAGTCGACCGCACAGCTCCGCACGCGCCCCGAAATGCAGGCGCAACTGGTCGCGGCCGAACCGCTGGTCGTGGACCCGGTCGCGATCGATTTCGGTCCGGACGGCCGCCTGTGGGTCGCCGAAATGCACGACTACCCGCTGGGACTCGACGGCGACTACCAGCCGGGAGGGCGGGTCAGCGTGCTGTGCGATTTCGACGGCGACGGCGTTTACGACGCGTCGTCGGTCTTTCTGGACGGCATTCCGTTTCCGACCGGCGTCACGGTCTGGCGCAACGGTCTCCTCGTGTGTGCCGCGCCGGACATCCTGTACGCCGAGGACACCGACGGCGACGGGCGCGCCGATCTCAAAAAGGTCCTTTATTCGGGCTTCGGCACCGGCAACTACCAGGCCCGGGTCAACAGCCTGCAGTATGGTCTCGACGGCTGGGTCTACGGCTCATGCGGCCTCTTCGGCGGAGAGATTACGTCGATTGCCGGCGGCGAGCCGTTTTCATTGGGCGATCGGGACTTCCGGATTCAGCCGGACACCGGCCGGATTGAGCCGGCGACGGGACGCACACAGCAGGGACGGGTGCGCGACCACTGGGATAACTGGTTCGGCTGCAACAGCGGTTCGCCGCTGATTCACTATCCACTCGCGGATCACGACCTGAGGCGCAATCCCTTCCTGGCGGGGGCGCCGGCACAGGTCGGACTGACGCCGTCGAACAAGCTGTACCCGGTGATTCCGCCGCTGACGTTCAAGCTTTCCGGCCCGCCGGGTTTCGTTACGGCTGCGTGTGGTCTCGGGATCTATCGCGACGACCTGCTCGGGCCGGACTTCACCGGCAATGCCTTCACCTGCGAGCCGGTCAGCCAGATTGTACACCGTCTGCAACTGACGCCCGCCGGCGCGTCGTTCACAGCGCGGCGCGCGGGTGATGAAGCGGAGCGCGAGTTTCTGGCATCTGCCGACCGCTGGTTCCGGCCGGTCCAGGCGCGAACCGGTCCCGAC
>CAZWGW010000239.1:1495-9131 GCA_964633565.1 uncultured Planctomycetaceae bacterium | reverse complement strand
GCAGGAACGGGTCCTGCTTCGACCCGCCGGAGTTGACGACGTCGAACAGCGCCTTCCCTTCGGGCACATTAAGATCAAGGTCGAATCCGAACAGGTGCGGGACCGGCAGGCGGAACTTCGTCAGGGCCGCCGCGACGACCACCACGATGATCGACCATGTCGTCAGGACCAGGATCGCCGGCGTCGGAGTCTGAAAGATCGCATGCACCTGGCTCAGCGGCCGCGGCGCGAGCCGGTCGCGGCTCATCGCGAACAGGAGCCGCGGGCCGACCAGCAGGTTGCCGTTGAGCGCGCCGAAGACAGACGTCATCACGGCGGCCGATGCCACCATCCCGCCGATCGCCCCCAGCAGCCGCACGCTGAACACGTTGAAGACCGTCGTGTCTTTGGCGGCGGCGATTTCTTCGCGCGGCAGCACGAGGTAGTAGGCCACGTTCGCGCCGAGGTACAGCGTAATGAGCGCCAGCACGCCGATGATCAGCGCCAGCGGCAGGTTGCGGGAGGGGTTTTTGATCTCTTCGGCCACGGGGGCGATGTTCATCCAGCCGTGATAGGCCCACAATACGCCGACGAGCGCGCCGCCGAACTTCGACCAGTTGACGGTCCCCCAGCCTGCCGGCCAGACCGGGGGCAGCCGGCTGAACTCGGGGAGCGCGGGGGGATTCTGCACCAGCGCCCAGACGGCAAACGGCAGCGCCAGGATGGCGAGCAGCGACAGTGCCTTAACGACCGTCAGAAAGACCTGCAGGCCGCCCCCCCAACGCGTGCCCCGCGCGTTGACCAGCGCCAGCCCGCCGATGACGCCGCAGGTCACCAGTTGCCGCGGCCAGAACGGGATGACCTCGGCCGTCGTCCCCTGCGCCGCCCGGATGACGTCGTGCAGCGACTCGCTGAAGATCGTCGCGAGCGCGGCAATGGACGCGCTGCGGATGATCCAGAACTCGACCCAACCGAACAGGAACCCGGCCCAGCGGCCGTACGATTCCTTGAGGAACACATAGTTGCCGCCGGCCCGCGGATACAGGACGGCGACCTCCGCCAGCACCATGCCCCCCATGAGGGCGAGCAGCCCCCCGAGTACCCAGACCGACATCACGAGGCCGAACTCGGGGACCCCTTCCGAGACGGCCTGGGGCTTTTTGAAGATGCCGGAGCCGATGACGGTGCCGATGACGACGCACACGGCCATCCAGAAGCCGAGGACGCGCGGAAGGGAGTGGACGGGGCTGGTCGGATCGGATGGCGTCGACATGTGGGCCGTGCGGGAAGGGGTCGCGGACCCGCCCAGCATACCTCGGGTGGTGGGTAGCGGGTAGCGGGGGGCACACGGTTCATGGCTGTCACGCCAATGGCTCGGTTGTCAACTTGTCGATTTGGCTCGTCCGGCAACGGGTCTTCCAACGTTCGAGACCTTGCGAATCGGGAAAGAAGCTGCGGAATGCCGAAGATCACGAACAATCCGAACAATGCCAGAGTCAGCCAGAACGCCGTGCCAAACGCACGCGAAGGATGAAGTGCCCGGAGGCACGGCAGAAACGCAATGCCGGCTGGCAGTCCCGCCAGCAGAAAGCGGTCGGAGAGGGGAATCGTGCCGCATCGTCCGCACGCCGGACATCGATGTGGCGACCAGCGCCAGGAGCACAACAGGCGAATGGGACGAATTGGTGAATGACGTGCGGGCACTGACTCATCGTATTGTGCCAGTGGTGCAATACTGCACTGCCCCCTACGCCAGCACCTCCCGCACCGGCTCCCCTTCGGCAATCTTGAACGGCCGTCCGATTTCCGAGACGTTCTGCTTTCGCGGGTCGACCCCCAGCGCCGCGCACAGCGTCGCCAGCAGGTCGGTCTCGTCGATCTCCCCATCCTCGACGGTCATGCCGTCAGCGCTCGTTTTGCCCCAGGCCTGGCCCCCCTTGATGCCGCCGCCGGCCAGCACCGCCGACCACGCATTGGGATAGTGGTCCCGCCCTGCCCCGCCGTTGATCTGCGGCGTGCGGCCGAATTCACCCATCCACAGGATGGTCGTCGACTCCAGGAGGCCGCGCTGCTGCAGTTCCGTCATCAGCGTCCCCCAGCCGGCGTCCAGTTCCGTGGAGAGCTGCTGCACGGCGGTGAAGTTGTCGTTGTGCGTGTCCCAGCGGCCGAATTCGCCCAGCGACACTTCGACGAACGGCACCCCCCGCTCGACCAGCCGCCGCGCGAGCAGGCACCCCTGACCGAACACGCCCGGGCCATATGCCTGGCGGACTTCGACCGGTTCTTCGGACAGGTCGAATACCTTGCCCGCCTCGCTCTGCATCAACCGCACGGCGCGCTGCAGAATGGCGTCGTGCGAGTGCGTCGCCCCGCTTGCGCCACGCGCGGTGTCGCGCTGCACAGAATTGAGGAGTTCCAGTCGCGCCGCCGCGCCGCGCGGCCCGACGGCCGGGTGCGGCCGCAGGTCGTCGACCCCGAGTTCCGCAAACCCGTCGGCCGAGACCGGCTGCCGGGTCCTGGGCTTCACGAACAGCGGCGCGCCGCGCGGGCCGAGGAACCCCGACTCGTATGCTTCCGGGTTTCCGTCGCGGTATGGTGCGACGCTGACGAAGTCCGGCAGCGCCGTGTCGCCCAGGGCCAGTTCCTTCGAGATGGCCGAGCCGATCGTCGGATAACGGACCGGGCCGCCCATTGCGCGGCCGGTGCGCATCAGGTAGGTGCCGCGGCCGTGGTCCCCCTCGCGCGTGCTGAGGCCGCGCATCACCGCCAGGTGCTGCCCCTGCCGCGCGAGCTTGGGGAGATGCTCGCTGAACCGCAGACCGGGGGCGCTCGTCTGGATTTCCTTGAACTGCCCGCCGTTGGCGTGACCGGGCTTCATGTCGAAGGTGTCGGTCTGCGCGGGGCCGCCGACCATCCACAGCAGGATGCAGTGCCGCCGCCTGGCGTGCTGATCCTTGAGCGCGTCTGCCAGGGCCGGCATCCAGCCGCTGGCGCCGACGCCGATCAGGCTGGCCGTCAGCGTGCGGAGCACGTCGCGGCGGGAGAGTTCGAAGGGGCGTCGATGGAGCTGTATGCGGTTTGACATTGTGATTGCCTCCCGTGAATTGACTATCGATTCAACACAAATTCACTCGTATTGAGCAGCGCCCACAAGACGTCGGCCAGCGCCTGCGCGCGGTCGTGCGCCGCGCCGCCTGACTTCACGTACTCCACCATCCGCGTCCGCTCCTCGTCGCGCGGGAAGCGCGACAGCGTCGCCAGGTAGAGCGTCTCGATCCGGCCGTTGTCGGTGAGGAACGGGCTGTCCGCCACAGCGGCCAGCAGGTCCCCCCGCTGCGGGTCGGTCAGCTCCGCCACGAGCGGACCATTGAGCATCGTCAGCGCCTGCGGGATGCCGGCCTGGAACTCCGTCGCCTTGCGAGTCGGAGCGTCGAACTGCGCCAGGAATTCGGCGAGCGCGGCTGCATGCTTGGGGCTTTCCGTCTCCAGCGACTCACGCCGGCCCGCCGCCGAAATCAGGCATTCGTAAATCTGCTCGGCCGACAGGCTCCGCACTGGCATGACGGCGAATAGTTGGGCCCCCTTGCCTTCGATTGTGGCATTGCTGGTCCGCTGATAGACGCTGCTCCCGGCGAGCACCTGGAACACGCGCCGCACGTCGTAACCGCTGGCGACGAAGTCCTGCGCCAGGAGATCGAGAACGGCCGGCTGGCTGGCGGCGTTATGTTCGCCCATGTCGTCGACGGGCTCGACCAGTCCGCGGCCGAACATCAGCCCCCAGATCCGGTTGACTGCGGCCCGCGCGAAGTACGGGTTTTCGGGCGACGTGATCCAGCGGGCGAGCCACTGCCGGCGGGTTTCGTTCGGGGCCGCCTCCACGTCAGTCTTGCCGGGCAACTTTGGCGCCACGACGGCATTCGACTTCGGCAGACGCACTTCCCCGGACCGCAGGTCCTGCAGTCCGGACGATCCAAGCTGGTCCCCCTGCGACAGCCGGGCGAAGAACGCCGCCAGGCCCCAGAAGTCCCCCTGTTTCCACGCCGTGAACGGGTGGTCGTGGCACTGCGCACAGCGGATCTGCACCCCGAGGAAGACCTGCGAGCTGCTGGCCGCCAGTTCCTCCGGCTTGACCCCCAGCGCGAGGTAATACACGACCGGCTCCGACTGTCCGGGGCTGCCATGCGCGGTGAGCACGTCACGTGCGAGGACGTCATACGGCGTGTTGTCGCGGAACTGCCGCTCCAACCACTGCTCCATGCGGGCGGACGAGCCGATATCGCTCCCCCGCGGCAGCAGGATGTGCCGCCACACATTGGCGAGGCGCGCCGCATGCCGGGGCCGCGCGAGCAATTCGTCGATCAGTCGCATCCGTTTGTCGGCGCGGTCATCTTCGAAGAACGCCCGCGCCTCGTTGACGCTCGGGATGACGCCCGTCAGGTCGAGATACACCCGGCGCAGGAACATCGCGTCATCGGCCATTGGCGCCGGCTCCACGCCCTCGTCGCGCCAGGTCTGCTCGAAGAGCGCGTCGATGCGCGCGCTCACGACTGAGGGAGATTCGAGTGATGGCCGCTCCTGCGCCCGGGCGGGTACGGACCACGCGCCGGCCGCAAAAACCAGGATCAGGGGCCATGCGTTGATGCGAGATGCGATGGACATCAATCGTCCTCTGTCAGTCATTCGTCTGATGGTCATGGGTCATGGGGCGGATGCCGCTGCAGGTTGCTGGGCAGCCGTTCCGGCCTCAAACAGCAGTGCTTCGAGTATGTCCAGTAATCCGTCTTCGTTGCGGTCGATCCGCGCAAAATCTGCCGCGCTGCCGAGAAACTCCTGTTGTGAGACGTCTCCGTCCCGGTTGACGTCGTTGTGGTAGAACCAGGGGGGGCCTGAATCGGCGGGCGCATCGGCATCGTGAGCCGGTGCATAGCTTCCTGGCCGCAGCACAATCTGCAGCGTCGGCGGGATTTCATCGGGAGTCAGTTCGCCGTCGGCCCCCATCAGCGCGGCGACGGCGGCACGCATGCCACGCAGTTCCCGCGCGCCGAGGCGGCCGTCGCGATTGCCGTCCAGATACGCCAGCAGCCCGCGGACCTCCCCGTGAAGCGTGATCGACAGCCGCGCGGTCTCCACGGCCGCCGCCAGTGGGAGGAAATCGTCGATGTAGCGCGCGAGTTCCGGATGCGTGGCCGTCCCGTCGCCGTCGTGATCGATCACGCCGAACGACTCTCGCAGAAATGGCGCCAGGTCCTTGCTGAACGGCACCTGACCGTCGCCATCGGCGTCCGCCGCCGCGAATTCCCGGTGCAGCGCCTGCGCCGCGTGCTCCGCGCCGCGCAGGGCCGGTGGTTCGACCCGCAGCTCAATCCGCCTCCCGAACAGCCGCAGCACGGCTGCGCCTCCGCGGGACGCCGGTTCGAGCACCACGTCCCCGTCACCGGCCACCTCGATCCGGGTCCCGTCCGGCGCCACCCAGAGAGCGGGGTCGAGCAGGTCCAGTGACACGACCACGTCCGCCGGACCGCCCGGTCCCGCCGCAGACTGCACTTCCAGCGGACCGGCACTGACCGCCGCGGGTGTTGGCCGCCGGCTCGGACGAGCGATGAACTCCCGTCCGCTGACCACCCGCCGCGGCCGCAGTTCGTCGTCGGTCAGCACCTCGTTCTGATCGAGGTCGAGCGCGAAGATGTCGGCAACCCGTTCCAGCTCGGTGGACGAAATTGTGCCGTTGCCGTCGGCATCCAGCCGCGAGAACAGGCTGTCTCCCGACGATACCGGTTTCGCCGTGGCAGCCTGCAACGGCAGGTCGCCGAAGTAATCGTAGTATGCCTGCAGTTCCCTGAGGTCCACGCTGCCGTTGCCGTCGTCATCGATGAAGCGAAAACTGTAGGCGACGTGGACCTCGTCGGCGCGCTGGCCGTCGATGATCTGTACGGGCCGCGGCGTCCGCGCGGCCTCGCCCGGCTGCAGCCGCCCGTCGCCGTCGCCATCGAGCTGCGACAACAGCCCGCGCAGCCAGGCGCTCCGCGCCTCGGCGTAATGCTCCCGCCAGGGGACACCGCCGCAACGCAGGTCCAGGCTGATCCGCACCGGCCGCGCGCCGCCGGTGACCATCAGATCATCGGTCGGATGGTCAGCGGCTTGCGTTGTACCGCACGCGAGCAGCGCGCTGCAGGCGACGGCGATGGCGGCAACAGTGCGTGTCATGAGGCCTCTCATTTCTTCGCCTGTTCCTTCAGCAGGTCCCGGATCTCCCGCAGTTCATTGCGCATCTGCTGCAGTTCCTGCACCTGCTGCTGGAGCTGGTCGACCTGCTGCTGCAGTTGCATGAGCTGCTGCTGCGGTACCGTGACGTACTCGATCGACGAGAACCCGCTGCTGACGTCCGCGTACGTGCTGCTGGCCTCGACCTTCGTCGCCCATTGCGACTGTCCGTCCTTGTCGCGCAGACCGACCGCGTCGATCTCGTTCCAGCCGGAGACGGAGACCGAATCGATGTAGATCTTCACTTTCTGCGTGGCGAAGTCGATGTCGACCGGGATCACCGAAATGCCCATCGGCTCCGTGCGCGGCGTCGGGTCTTCCCCTTCCCAGACGACGACCTCTGCGCCGTCCGCCTTGAACACGCTCACCTTGTTCACCGCGCCCGGGGAATAGTTTTCATGAATGGCGATCGCCGACGGCACGACCGCCGTTTCGTATTCGCACACCAGCCATTCCGGCTGGCCGTCCGCCGACAGTGACGCCCACGCGCTGGAGCTGTCGCCCGCCTCCGGCACGTTCGGCTCGCCGGCGGCCTGCTCCGGACCGTATCCGCGAGCGCCGCTCGACACCGCGTTCGGTTCTGCATACGTCGTGCTGCACTCAACCTTCGTCGCCCACAGCGTCCCGTCGTCGGCCGTCCGCAGTCCGACCGCATCGATCTCGTTCCAGCCCGGCACTGCCACGGAGTCGATGTAAATCTTGATCCGCTTCGTCGGCGCATCCAGCTTCACGGGGAAGATGGAAATCCCCTTCGGCTCATCGCGCGGCGTCGGGTCTTCCCCTTCCCAGGCGAGCGTCTCGTTCCCCTCGCCATCCAGCGTCATGATCTTGAAGACCGCGCCCGGATTGTACGTCTCGTGCACCACAATCGTCGTCGGATTCACGGCCTCAGCGTATTCGCAGATCAGCCATTCCTCCTGTTCGTCCGGCGTACGCGACGCCCACGCCGTCACCTGGTCCCCCGCCTCGGGAGTGTTCGGCTCGCCGATCACCTGTTCCGGCCCCCACGACCGCATCCCTCCGGCCGGAGAACCCGGCGCCAGGACAATGATCTGATCGGAAAAGCCCTTGCGATTCCGGAACTCCGGCGGAATCGTCGGCGGCGCACTGGGCGGCGGCACGACAGGCCTCGTTTGAATTGTCGGGCGAAGCGTTTCCTCTGCACTCTGGTCCGCTGCAACGAGCGGCGCGCCGGCCACTTGACCCTCGACCCTCGACTCTTGACCCTCGACCCTCCCCCCCGACACGCTCGCCAGCAACACGCCAATCGCCGCGACTCCCCCCACCATTGTTCCAAACGCCAGACGTGAGGCTTGCATGGGTTCTTCCTCTCGAAACAGGATCCGCCGCACGCGGGAGCTGGTCCGTCATCGGCGCCAACCTCGCCGGGCTCCCC
>CAZWGW010000239.1:0-1485 GCA_964633565.1 uncultured Planctomycetaceae bacterium | reverse complement strand
CCGCACGCGGGCCACCACGGGCGGTCGACCAAGGGACGACACGATCGCCGGCTGACGCGCCCGGCGGTACTGGTCCGCCAGGGCCACGAGCGTTTCGGCATATTCACACGGACGGCCCGACCACCGCAGCACCAGATCGTCGCAGCAGAACTCCCGTTCCTGCTCGATCCACCGCGACACCGACCACACCGCCGGGTGGAAGAACAGCACCGCTTCCACTCCCCGTTGCACGAGCATCACCAGGTTGTCCCAGCGGCGGACGTGAAACAGTTCGTGCAGCAGGATCAGCTCCAACTGGTCCGGCGACCAGCCGCTCACCGCCGACGCCGGCAGCAGGATCAGTGGACGCGTAATCCCGACCAGCACCGGCAGGCAGATCCGGTCGCAGACCCCCACCGCCACCTGTTGCGACAGCAGGAGTGACTGCGACAGCCGCCGGCAGCAGTCCGCAATCGGACCGGAGGTTTCGATGCGGCAGCCGGCGCGCAGCCTCTGCGTGCCGCACACGCCGACTGCGGCGCTGCACAGAATGCTGGCGGCCCCGGCCAGCCAGATCCACGGCAGAGCGGCGAGGATCTTAGACCAAATCGGGTGCGCGAGCGCCCGGACGAACACCCCTCTTTCGCTTCTGTCGCCGGGGTCAGCCACCCCGGCCGGGCCGGGAAGGGCGCCCATTCCGGGGTCACTGACCCCGGCGACAGGCACCGGACTCAACACCGACGCCGGATTCACGACGAGCAGGGCTGTGATAATCGCCGCCCCCACCAGCAGCCCCAAACTCCCCACGGCGAACGCGTAGCACGTCTCCGGAGTCGCCCGCCGCAGGCAGCGGCGTCCGACAGCGATCACGCCCCATAACACGGCCCCGATCCACAGGTAATGCACGATGAACCAGCCGGCGGCCAGCCACCACGACGACGACGTTACGGACAACGCCAGCATGGGCGCGACTCCCGAGGGACCGCAATGTCGACCGGTCACACCGTGACCGGACCAATACTATGACGCAACCCGTCTACGCTTTCTTATTCCCTTTCGACTGAGACTTTGCCCGGTAATCGTCCAGCAATTGACGCAGTTCGCGAACGTCCTGTTCCGACAAATTACCGGCCGCGAGGATATGGCCGACCATCCGTTGAGCGGACCCGCGAAACACGCGGTCGAGCAACTGCGACACCATCCCCTGTCCCGTGTCATCCTGCGAGACGCGCGCCTCCCAGCGGCGGTCCTTCGTGCGTCGGACGAGCCCCTTGTCGAGCATCACCTTGAGGATCGTGGCCACCGTCGTCGTCGCCACGCCGCGGCGATCGTGCAGCACCGACGAAATCTCGCTGAGCGAAGCGGCTCCGGCATCCCACAGCACCTGCAGGATGTCGAGTTCACGCTCGGTCGGAACGGAGCTGGCCGGTCGTGCCATCGTGCGAATTGCTTCCGGTCTTGAAGTGACGGCTCGAATTCTAAAGAATTAGAGTTTCGTGTCAAGAG
>CAZWGW010000238.1:0-9196 GCA_964633565.1 uncultured Planctomycetaceae bacterium | reverse complement strand
CATCCTGGGGCTGGGGGGTGGCAGTAACATGGACCTGGCGAAGATTACGGCGTCTGTGGTGACGCACGGCGGCTCTTACCGCGACTGTTTCGGCTTCGACCGGGTCCCCGGACCAATCGTGCCGCTGATCTGCCTGCCGACGACGGCCGGCACGGGGAGCGAGGTGTCGCACGCCGCGGTGCTGACCGACCACGAACAGGCAATCAAGGTCAGCACGCTGAGCCAGCACCTGCGGCCGCAACTCGCGATTGTGGACCAGGAACTGACGCTGACCTGTCCCCGCCGGGCGACGGCCGACAGCGGGATCGACGCCCTGACGCATGCGATCGAGGCGTATACGGCCACCTGGTCCAGCGACCTCGACGTGCCGGCCGGGGGCACATCCCCCTACGAAGGCAAGTTTCCGATTGCGGACGTACTGGCCGAGGAGGCGATCCGTTTGACTGGGCGACACCTCGTGACTGCGGTGCAGCAGCCGGACAATCTCGCGGCCCGTACGGGGATGGCGCTGGCGGCCACGCTGGCGGGACTGGCGTTCTCGAATGCCGCCGTAGCGCTGGTCCACGCCATGGAGTACCCGCTGGGGGGCGCGTTGCACTGTTCGCACGGGGCCGGCAACGGTCTGCTGCTGCCGTATGTGATGCGGTACATCCTCCCGACGCGGACGCGCGAACTGGCACGGATTGCCGAACTGCTGGGAGAACGAGTGTCGGGCATTTCGCCGGAGAGCGACGCCCAGAGCGCCGTCTCTGCCGTCGAGCGGCTCCGGGACCAGATTGGCATCCCGGCCCGGATTCGGGACCTCGGCGGTCGCGAGGATCAGTTGCCCGACTTCGCCGCCAAGGCGCACGCCATCAAGCGGCTGATGGTGCTCACGCCGCGGGAGGTCACGGAGGCGGATATCCTGGCGATCTACCGGGAGGCGTGGTAGCGCGGCCGCGCAGGTGCCGTGACCTTCAGGCAGGTCGACGCGTACAATGGCTTCGTGGAACTCGACGACACAATCTGTTACTGCTTCCACGTTTCGAAGCGCAAGATCCTGAACCACATCCGCGTACACCGTCCGCGGCGGGCCAGCCAGATCAGCGAATGCGGCGGCGCGGGGACCGGCTGCGGGTGGTGCGTGCCGTACCTCAAACGCTATTTCGCCCAGTCCGCCGGCGAAGCGCAGGACGAACGCGAGACCCTGTCGCCGGACGAATACGCCCGGCAGCGTGCCGACTACATCCGCGCCGGGCACGGTGTACCTGCCCCGGGCGCGATTCCATTGCCCGGGGAGCCGGATTGAGCGCCGCTCGATGACTGGATTGAGTCTGATTCACGCCGGGTTCCTCGCCGCGGGTCTCACCGTTGCGGTGCCGGTCATCATCCATCTGCTGTTCCGGCAGAAAACGCGCACCGTTCCGATCGGTTCGATCCGCTACCTGCAGCAGGTCGTCCGGGAGCACCGCCGCCGACGACGCGTACGGCAGTGGCTGCTGCTGCTCCTGCGGATGGCGGCCGTTCTACTGCTGGCGCTGCTCTTCGCACGACCTTACTGGGACGAATCGGTCCGCCGCGGCCTGGAACAGGAACTCGTCTACCTTGTGGACCGGTCCGCCAGCATGCAGGCCGAACCAGGGAACACGTCTTTGTTCGACGAGGCGCTCGACGTGCTGCGCGACGAACTGGAGGTGGTCGACGAGAACACGATCGTCCACGTCGGCCTGTGCGACGCGACCGGAGTTGAAGAGATCGCCGTCGACAGACTTGGTGACGCGCGGCCGGCGCAGGCCGCCACCGATCATGCGCTCGGCATTGCCTGGGCGAAGGACGTGCTGGCGGCGTCCAATCGATCCGACCGCCGCGTGATCCTGATTACGGATCTGCAGCGGACGGGCCTCGCGACGACCGGCGGCGAACAACTGCCGCCGGAGATCACGCTCGAACTTCACGACGTCGGCCGGCAACTCGCCCGCAACGTCAGCGTCGATCTGGCCGACGCCGTCTCGACCGAGATCGTGCCGGACCGCCCGGTCAGGGTCCGCGCCCTCGTCCGCAACCACGGTGCGCTCGCCGTCAGGCAGATTCCCGTTCGGTGCGAACTGGAAGGACCGGACGGCAAGCTGCAGGCGAATGACGCGCTCGACGTCGCCGGCGGCGCGACGGCGACGATCGACCTCCCTTTCACGATCCAGCAGGACGGCATCTATCGCGGCCGGGTGACGATTGACGCCGCCGACGTGCTGGCCATCGACGACGCCCGCTGGCTCGCAATCGAAGCCCGCCACCCCGACCGCGTGCTGCTCGTCGACGGCCAGGAGGGTCGCGCTGTCTTCGGTAACGAGACCTACTACCTCGAAACGGCCCTCCGCCTGCGCACCGAGGAGATCGGCGGCAATCTCCGATCATTCGAGGTGGAGCGCATCGTCTGGGAAGCGGGGGAAGGCTTTCCGCGGCTTGACGGCTACCGTGCCGTCGTCCTCGCCAACGTGCGGCGGCTCACAGCCCAGGACGCCATGCGCCTGGATACATATCTCCGCGCGGGGGGGAGCCTGCTGGTCTTTGCCGGCGACCAGGTCTCGCAGCAATCCCTCGCTCCGCTCGCTGAACGTGATCTGCTCCCCGGTCCGTTGGCTCCCGAGCCTGTCGACACGCGGGTCCGCTTCGACCAGTGGGACGCAAAGCACACCGCGCTCGCCTGCTTTGACGATCCGCAGCATGGCGACCTGCGGCGGATCGAACTCGACACCATCCTCCCGCTGACGTCGCTCGCGCCGTTCGGAAAGACGCTGCTCTCGGCGGGACCGCACGTCATTGCCGCCGAGACGGCCGTCGGTCCCGGCCGCGTGATCTACTTCGGTTGTTCCGCCGATCGGGACTGGAGTGACCTCCCCCGCACTCGCATCTATGTCCCCCTGATGCGCCAATTGCTGGCGTTTCTCACGAACCAGTTGGGCGAACAGCGCGCCGTCCGGATACGGTCGATCGCGAAGCGTGGCGAAACGGCCGGAGTGAGCGAAGTCGACGGCCAATGGATTGTGACGAACCTCGATCCGCGCGAGTCGATCCCGGACAGGCTGACGCCGGACGAGTTGTCTAAACGGCTGGGTGCGGGAGCAGACGACGTCGACCGGACGGCCGCGCTGACGGCCCTCAAACTGACGCTGCCGGCCGATGCGCTGCATCCCGAGGAGGCCTGGACGATCGTCGCCTGGGTGCTGCTGGCGGTCCTCGCCGTCGAGACGCTGCTGGCGGGCAGGGTGCATGCATAATGTCGGCATCGCGCCGGCCCCTGCGAGAGTTCGTCGTCCGGCGACTATGGCAACGGCTGAGGCAGAGAGGGTGTGGCCGCTCAGGCTGGGTTTGGTATCCTGTCCCCAGACCGCGACGGTTCGACTGGTCTCCACTTGCGGGAGTCGAGTATGAGCGTGCATGTACCCCGTCCGACTCCATTCGACCGCTGGATCTGCCGCGGACTCGTGACCGGCGGCTGCCTCGTCTTTGTCCTTGCCGTCGCGGCCGCACTGTGGGGCATCCTGACGCTGGTCGGTGACGGGGCGGGTGCTGCGGGCGCGAAGGGCGTGACGATCGCCGCAGCCTTCCTTGCGGCGTTCGACGTCGCCGCACTCGTCGCGCTCTTGGCATGGGACCGGGTCAGTGGCAAGAATAGCGATTGACGGTCCTGACCCGTCCGCCGCACCATGCCCATCAAGTTCCGTTGTCCGCACTGTGAACAGTTCCTCGGCATTTCCCGGGGGAAGGCCGGCGCGCTGACCGACTGCCCCTCCTGCGGTCGGACGATCCGCATCCCGGACCTCGACGGCTCAGTGAAGCCACTCCCGGGCGCGGAACTCGACCACAGGGACGCCGACCTGGCGCACGCGCTCGATGCACTGGCGCAACTCGGGCAGGGCTCAAGGGAGCAGGGGGGAGTCGCGGTGAAGGCCGCCCCGCCTGCACCCGCGCCGGCCGCGGTCGCGCCGGTTCGCGAGGTGCAGCCACTCCCGCTCCCCGAGCCGATCGTGATCGAGGCGCCGCTCCCGGCGGCGGCCGCTTCCGCGCCGGCGGCCAGGCCACAACGGCCGGCGGAGCAAGCCGCCCGCCCGCCGGTGCGCGATCCGCTGGAAGAACTCGCCGGTCTCGCGACCGCTGCTCAATTGTCGGCCCGGTACTCGGACCGGCGGCCATCGCTCTGGACACCCGGCGTGATCACGGCGGCGGCCGCAGCCGGGTTGGTTCTCTTTGGCGGCGGGTTCCTGATCGGACGCGCGACATCGTCTCCGGCCAGGCCCGATGCCGGGGCAGCCTCCACAGCCGACGCCGGGACGAATGGAACCGTTGCGCCCGCGGCGCCTCCGGTCACCGCGGCCGGCCTGACCCCCGCCCTCACCGGCCGCATTACGTTCGATTCCGACGACGGGGGCACGAAACCCGACGCCGGCGCGCGGATTATCGCACTGCCGGAGCAGCGGCAGGGGACAGCGACGATCGCCGTCGCTGGATTCCGCGCCGGAGCGGATGAGGCTGATCAGCAGCTCGCGCGCGCATCCCTCCGCGCGCTGGGAGGCGATTTCGTCATTGCCGACGAACAGGGGCAATACACGATCCAACTCCCTGCAGCCGGCGCGTACCAGCTTCTGGTCCTGTCACGCCATCAACCGCGCGACGACTCCGAACCGCTCGATGCGGCCGTGCAGCGGGTGCTGGCGGCATACTTCGACCGTCCGACCGGACTGGTCGGCGCGGTGCAGTACCACATCTCCACGTTCCGGTTCCAGGGGGAGAGCGCCGCCCCGCGCGATCATACGTTCGAGCGCCCATGATATGCAGCACGGATTTCCAATCCGTGCGTCAACGTGCCAACGCCTCGGCTCAGAAGCTCCAGAACACCGGAATCAGCGCCGTCGCCACGACGGCCAGCAGCAGATCGAGCGGCAACCCGACCCGCACGAAGTCCATGAACCGGTAGCCGCCGGCCCCATAGACCATCATGTGCGTCTGGTAGCCGATCGGCGTGGCAAAGCAGGCCGAGGCTGAGAACACCAGCGCGATCAGAAACGGCCGTGGACTCACTTCCATCTGCAGTGCGGTCTGCACGCAGAACGGAAACATCAGGACGGCCGCCGCGTTGTTAGAGATCAGTTCCGACACAAACACGCCAACCAGGTAAATGCAGGCCAGCGTCAAGACGGGCCCCACGGACTGGGTCCAGCCGACGATCTTCCCTGCCACGAACGCCGCGGCGCCGGAATTCTCGAGTGCCGCGCCCACCGCGTACGACGCCGCCACCGTCAGCAGCACCTGCCACTAAATGCTGCGATGCGCCTCGCCCGACGACAGGCAGCCGCAGGCGACCATCAGCACGGCGATCATTGTCGCAGCGATCACCGTGGGCACGACTTCGGTGGTCATCAGAATGATGAGCGCGATGACGAGCGCAAAGGCGATCCACAGACGATGCCGCCGCAGCGGCCGGTATTCCTCGACGTCGCTCACCAGGTGAAAGTCGGGATTGTTGCGATGGGCGCGAGTGAAGTGCTGCCGCGTCTGCAGCAGCAGCGTGTCGCCAGGCCGCAGCCGGATGTCCCCCACCTTGTTCGTGACGCGATGCCCGTTGCGATGCACGGCGACAACCGCGGCGTTATAGCGCGCGCGAAAGTCGGCGTCGCGCACACTCTTGCCGACCAGCGGCGACGACGCCGAAATGACTGCTTCACACAATTGCCGCCGGACCTGCTTGCGCGGCGCCACTTCGTACGTCGGGTCGGCCGCGTGCACCAGCCCGGGGATTCGCTCCAGCTCCACAATGCTGTTCACGACCCCCGTGAAGATCATCCGGTCCTTCGCCTGGATCACTTCCTCGGGCGTCACCGGCGCGATGGATGCGCCTCCCCGCTCAATTTGTCGCAGCCCGGCCTGGTCGATCCGCTGGCCGATCAGCGCGCATCCCGGCTGGACTTCCATTTCCGCCAGGTACTCCCGCCGGCTCTCACCGAGCTGTTCGAGCAGTTCTTTCCTCTCGGGCAGCAACCGGCGGCCGATCGTATACAGGTAAACCACCCCCACGACAGCGAACGGGATCCCAAGGATCGTGAACTCGAAGAACCCCAGCGGGTGCATCCCCTCGCGGAACTCCCGGTCCTGCGGCGCTTCGGCGGCCGGGTCGGCCGGCACAGCCGCCTGAAGCCGTTCGTGGTCCTTGATCATCAGCCCCTGGACCACCAGGTTGGTGCTCGTGCCGATCAGCGTGCACGTCCCTCCCAGGATCGTCAGGTACGACACGGGAATCAGGAGCTTCGACGGCGACACGCGATTACGGCGACACCAGTCCATCACCATCGGCGTGAACATCGCCACGATGGGGGTGTTGTTCATGAACGCCGAGAAGCCGATCAGAATGCCCGACAGCCGCCGCAGTGCGCCGGATTCCGTCCGCACGCCTCCCAGCAGCCGCTGCGCAAGGTGGTCGAGCGCACCGGTTTCCCGCAGGCCGGCGGCCACGACGAACAGCGCCCCCACGGTGACCACTGCCGAATTCGAGAATCCCCCCAGCGCTTCCTCGGGTGTGATCACCCCCGCGATCGTGAGCAGCACTGCAGCGCCTACAAACAGCAGGTCGCCCGGGAGGTTGAACATGAGGGCGACAAATACGGCCGCCGTCACGCCGATCGTAAGCCAACCTTCCGCCGTCATGATGCCTTGCTCCCGCCTGGACTTGTCCGTTCCGATGTCACCCCACCTTCGAACGTGTACAGGCGACGTAAGTTACCTTGATCGTCCCACTGTGAAAACGAAACAGGCCGCGGTTTGTCACGCGCGATGCAAAAAATGCAGCCCGGCCCTGCAATCAGGACCGGGCTGCTGTCGCTCCCATTGACACGTTCGCAGCAACTACGCCTGCTTCACGCCGACGTTGAGATACGCGTGCACGTGCGGCGCGCCGCGGAAGTGCGAGACGAAATTGGGGCCCTCCACGCGCCAGATGTCCCACACCTTGTCGTTCTCCAGGTCGCCCTGCTTGTAGAATGCCATGTGCAGCGCATCGAGGCCGCCCCCCTCCGTGAGCAGCGCCATGGCTTCGTCGACGTCTTCCTTGCGGTACGGCGCCAGGAGGTCCTTGATCACCTTCTCCACCAGCGACTTCTGGTCAGCGGTCAGGCCGGCGACGGAAATACCGGGGAACTTCCCCTCCTTGCCCTGCAGCAGAACGGCGTTTTCGGCCGGAGCGTTCTGCAGCAGCGCCTGTTCCGCCTGCTTCGTATCCAGCGCCTTGAACACCTCGTTCGCCTGCTTCGTCTGATAGTGGAACAGGTTGTCGGCGGGGGACTCTTCGCCGTGGCCGTACACGATCGGGCCGCCGAACGCCGCGCCGGCCACGCTGTCGCCGTCGGCACGGATCGTCATGTGCCGGCCGGTGAGTTCGAATTCGAATTTTCCCGAGCCGGGCTCGCCGAAGACGGCCACGTGGTACTGGTCAAAACCGCCGTCGTCCGCCTCCATCTGTTTCAGGAACCGGGCATGGCCGTCCTCGCTCGTGATGCCGCGGAAGATTTCCGCGATCATCTGCTGCTGGTCTTTCGTGTAGAAGTCTTCGACGATCTTGGGGCTGGTGACGGCCCAGTTGGCGTTGATCTTCGTGCGCGACGCGTGATCGAACGGCAGGCAGATCGTGTCCCGCTGGGTCCCGCTCAGGGAGGCATAGAACCGCTGCACGGCGGTTTCGGCCGGGCTATTGGGCGTGGGCGCGGCGAACGCGCCGGGCAGGGGCAGAACGAGCGGGCCCGCTCCCGCCGCCAGCGCAGCGGCGCCGACCGTCTTGACGAAATCTCTGCGGGACAGACCGGAGCCACAATCGGGGCACGAGACGTGTTGCGGGCGCTGCATGGCGTTTGCTCCTCTGTTCTGGGGTTTCAGGCGCACACCTCCGGGAGGGGGAAGACTCCTCCGTGGTTGGCCCTGAGCATACCCGGGCGGGGTGCGGAATGCGACCCGGAGAACAGTGAAGTCGCTTCTCGGAAACCCTTTTCCGGTCGCGAAGTGACCGGACTAACTGCGCCACCTCCCCATGACCAGCCTCGCGCGCTGCCGCGCATCGGTCTGCCGGAAAAACGGGCCACGGGTGAAGCGATCGTGAAGACGAGGGAACGCAGCGAATCAGCGATGGCGACCTGGCATTTGAACTTATGCCATTTACTCGATGCCGGCCGCAAACTGCCAGGTCACGCGGCCGACTTCGATCCCCATGTAGAGTTGTCGAACGGCAAGTTCATACGCATGGCGTCGCCGCTGCTCGGGTATGTGGACCATGAGTTTGCACTCGGCACGACTCCCTGGGTGCAGCACCGCGGTCCCCAGTCTCTGTACGCCCGCCGGATGTAGCGGAATTCGAACCACACCGACATCGGCCGTTTCCACGACTTCCACGACACTGCAAGGCAGGGGTCGTAGCCGATCCGCCAGCCAGCCTGGCACATCCAGAGATGCGCGGCTCCCTTCTGGCAGGCGGCCGATCGCTTCGAATTCGAAGGGACGAGTGGTATCAAACGCGCCGGGCATCAGGAATGACAACTCACCGAACCCGGCAGCGGCGGCGACAATTCGGAGATTTCGCCAGGTGACGTTGTTGTTGTTTCTGACGTACTTGACGAAGTGATCAAACGTTATGAACCGGGCAGGGTCTGGTTTGGGGTCCAGATCATTGCCTGCCACGGCGACAAGGCAATAGTGGCCGGCAGCCGGTATTTCGGCCTTTGACCAGAGTACCGCGTCCGACACTGTGAGTACGTTTCCATCAGGCACCGACTCAAATTTAGCGGTCCCGATCGGATGCCACAGGTCCGGAGTGACGAGCGTCGCCGGCCGTGACCAGTAGAGGTCCACCGAAGCGTCTACCGCGGCTGAGCCGCCGCGGTTGAGGGTTCTGACGTAGATGAAGTGGTCGTGTCCGTTATCTACTTCATCGCACAGGGCCATGTCGTTTTCCGTTCCGCTCCCCTCCCCGAATGCCTGTGTCGGATCGGCGACTGCCTTCCGTCGAACAATGATGTCCGGGCTCCGGCAGACGATACCACGCGTCGGATCACCGTCATCGCCGATCCTGTCGCGGAGATACAGGTCCGGCGCAAGATTCATGCAATCGCTCATGATGATCGCGCGCAGGTCTGGCATTACGCCGATACGATCGACTGCCGGATTCGCCGATTCCATCCCTCCC
>CAZWGW010000237.1:0-9207 GCA_964633565.1 uncultured Planctomycetaceae bacterium | reverse complement strand
GTGGTTGGCGTCGGATTGCTGGACACCGGAAGCCGGAGCGAATTGCTGAGTATTGCCGCTTCCAGTCCCGGTGAACTGCGGGACCGGATGTCCCGACTGGCGGGTCCCTCCGAGCAGCAACCGGCCGACAAAGCGGCGACCTCTGCCGAGTCCCCGCCGCTGCTTCCGTTCCCGACACGGATCGAGCGCGGTGTGCTGACCTTGGCGCAACGCGGCCCGTACGCGGCGGGCGAGATAGCCGCCGTCGGGCCGCTGCGGATTCGCGGCGCGCCGGGAGTGCGGCCCATCGTACACATCAGCGACACGCCGCTGCGGATCTGGGCCGAGCAGTTAATTCTGGAGAACATCGAGTTGCGCCGCGACGTTGCCTCAGCCGACGATTCTGTTCCACTGGCCGTCGTCGATGCCCAGGCGCTCGGAGTGGAGCGGTGCACTTTTGTGTCCGGCAGAAGCCTGTCTGCAGCGCTCGTCTGGTCGCCGCTGGATGACGCCTCCGGGGCGCCGCCACGGGTGCTGCTGTCGAACGCGCTGTTTCTCGGCGGCGGCGCAGCACTGGAGGCGCGCAGCACGCCCGGTTCGGTGGAGATCGAGAACGTCCTGAAGCAAGGCCCCGGTCCGCTCCTGGAACTCAGTGCCGGCGAGTCCGCGCCTCGCGCGGCGGCGGCCGTGCTGCGCCATGTCACGCTGCGCAATGCGGGGGGCGTGATCCGACAGGCCGCGGGGCCGGGAGCGGCAAACCGGATCGCGCTGACACTGGAAGATTGCGTGCTGGATATTCCCGCGCCCGCCGGCGCGTTGATCGAGTTCCGGGGGGAAAGCCCGCCGCCGGGCTGGCAGCGGCGTCTCCGGATCACGGGCGAGAACACGCTGGTCGGTCCGGGAACGCGGATCGCCGCACTGATTCCGGCACAGCCTGGGCCGGCCCGCGAGTTGCCAGCCGAACAGGTGTCGATCGACGGCCTGCTCACCAGCGACATTGTCTTCGCCGGAGCGGAATCGGGAAATCCGCGCGACTCCGTGATCACGGATCGACTGGGACACGGCCGCTCGATCCTGCCGCCCGGATTCGACCCGGCAGTGTTCGCCGCGGGGACTCCCGGCCCGTACAATTCCGCGGTCCGACCGACGCCCTCCGCACCGACCCGCGCTCCCGCCCCATGACCGCCCCCCACGGCCTGCTCGTCACCAGCGACCTCGGTGAAGTCCGACGCGCGGTGGCGGCCGCGCGGTCGCGTGGGTCCTCGGTCGGTTGCGTGCCGACAATGGGCGCGCTGCATGCCGGCCACGTCAGCCTGTTGCAGCAGGCGCGCACCGAAACCGGCTATGTGGCGGCAACGATCTTCGTTAACCCGGCCCAGTTCGGTCCGCAGGAGGACCTGGCGAAGTATCCCCGGCCGATCGAGCAGGACCTCAAACTGTGCCGGGACGCCGACGTCGACCTCGTCTTCATGCCGGAGGCCTCAGCAATCTATCCCGACGGTTTCGCGACATGGGTCGAGGTGTCGGGATTGTCCGCCGTGCTCGAAGGGGCCAGCCGCCCGGGACATTTTCGCGGCGTGGCCACGGTCGTGCTGAAGCTGCTCAATATCGTGCAGCCGGACCGGGCGTATTTCGGCGCGAAAGACTACCAGCAGCAGACGCTGATCCGCCGGATGGTGCGCGACCTGAATCTGCCCGTGGAGATCGTCATCTGCCCGACGATCCGCGAGTCGGACGGCCTGGCGCTGAGCAGCCGCAACGTCTACATCAGTAAAGGGGAGCGTAAATCGGCGATCGCGCTGTACGAGAGCCTGCAACTGGCGGCGCGCCGCTTGCGCGAAGGCGAACGGGACCCGGCCGCCGTTGCGCAGGCGATGCGAGACCACCTGGACTCTCGTCCGGGGGTCGTCACCGATTACGCAGTGGTGGCCGACCCCGACACACTCGAATTGCTGGCCGAGCCGCAGCTCCGGATGGTCGCCCTCGTGGCGGCCAGGGTCGGCACCACGCGGCTGATTGACAATCTGATGATCGAACTGACTTAAAGCACCTCCAGAATCCGCTGCCTTTCGTAGCCGAAGTCGCCAGGACTTCGGGCGATTGCAGCACCGACGCCCGAAGTCTTGGAGACTTCGGCTACATTGCCTCCCATGCGCCAGACCCTGTTCCGCATCGCCCTCAATGACCCGTGGACGTTCTGGTCGACCGATCCTGTCACCCGTTAGCCGCTGGTCGGCGTCGGCTTCGTCTGGTGCCTGCTGAGCGGGTTGTGGCTGGTGAGCCTGCTCGTTCAGACGCGTTGGCGGTGGCAGCGGGAGCACACGCTGACAGCCGCCATTGCGGCCGGAGTGGCGCTGCTCCTCGCCATTCCGGGAGTGGCGTCGCGGCTGCCGGCGCGGACATTCCCGCTGTGGGGCTACGGCGGCATGCTGCTGCTGGGATTCGTTGCCGCGTTGATCGTGGGACGGCGGCACGCGCGCCGCGCCGGTTTCGACCCCGACATCGTGTTCGATGTCGGACTGTGGATGCTGATCTCCGGCATCGTCGGCGGCAGGCTCGCGTATCTGTTCCAGTATGGAAGCCGGGTCTTCAGGGACGAGAGCGGACAGGCGCTGCACGGCATGGAACTGCTGGTTGCGGCAGTCAACCTTTCGGAGGGTGGCCTCGTGCTGATCGGCGCGATGGCGGGGGGCGCTGTGGGGTTCTTCGCCTTCTGCCGCAGGCACGGCGTCCCGTCGCTGGCGCTGGCGGACGTGGTTACGCCGTCAATCTTCATCGGCATCGGGTTCGGCCGCCTGGGGTGCCTGCTCAACGGCTGCTGTTACGGCGACCCGTGCTCGCTGCCGTGGGGGATCCGCTTCCCGGCCGGCAGCGTGACGTTCAAGTCGCTGGCGGAGCACGGCTTCCTCGACCCGATGGCGGCCGCCACGATGCCGCTGCACCCGACGCAGATTTACAGTTCGATCGACGGCTTCGTGCTGGCCATCGTGACCGCGCTGTTCTTCCGGTCGCGAGGCAAGCAGGGGGAGGTGTTCGCGCTGGGATGTATTCTGTGTGCGATCACGCGGTTCCTGATCGAGTTTCTGCGGAACGACGAAGGGGGGCAGCTCGGCACGGGGCTGACGATCTCGCAGCTCTACAGCATCGGGATTCTTGCGGCGGGGCTGGGGGTGCTGGCGTATGTGGCGCGTCAATCCCCGCCGGCGTCGGGTGTCCAGAATTCAGTTTTGCCCGACAGACGCATCAATGCGTGTTGACGACGCCCACCGGCAGAACGGAACAGACTCAAGATGCTGTGCAAGCCCACGTGCGAGACGAGATTCAAGGTGCGTGCGTTGTGCCGACAACCTCATCGCCTCTTATGATGCGGAATACCCGCCCATTTCGTGGATCGAAGTGTACGACCACCGGCCAATCGTCGATCGCCGGTTGCGGCACTGACTGACCAGTAGCAGATTGTACCCCTCGGGACGCTTCCAGCATCGCAGTCTGCATCGGACCAAAGCATCGAATCTCACGAAGGTTGCCGACCTTTCTGACGAAGCCGGTAGAACCCATGATTTGTTCGACCTCAGAGATATGCTGACCGATCCTGATCGCCTGGGCCCTCTCCATCAATGACTTTGGTTTAACCAGCGAATTCAGCAAGACGAAGACCATCACCAGCGCTGTTACGCAGGCGACGACGGCCAACAGTCCGCGTTTTTGGTTGCGATTCTGTTCCATGTATTCCCCCAATCCACAGTCAACTCGCACCGCGTCAGTATCTGCAACCAAATCGGTCACTACGTCCTGTCGAGCGTCTTCTTCGCGTCGGCGCGTTTGACAAATGCCGTACGCGCCCACTCTCGTCGAGGCGCTCGCACTTTTCCAAGTAATCCTGGTCCGAAACTGAGTTCTGGCCACCCGCCCCTTACAGCGCGGGCGCTGCCAGTTCCACGCACACGAGCCGCGTCGCGCTCCGCACGAACAGCCGCGTTCCGACGAGCGCCGGGTGCGAGTGCACCTCCGACTCGTCCGTAATCACCTGCAGCCGGCTGAGCACCATGAACGCATCGGCGCGGGCGTCGATCAGCAAGAGTTCGCCCCGGGTCGTGGTCACGAGCACCCGGCCCGGCGCCGCAATCAGGCTGGCGTAGTCGCGAAACAGCCGGTCGCGGCCCGTCCAGCGGGGGGCGAGCGCATCAGCCGCCGAGAGACAGTACATGTCTTTCCAGACCCCGAACACACGCTCGTCCATCACGACCGGCGTGCTGGAGTCGGGCGCCAGGCGGGCGTGGCGGGCCACCGGTTGCGGAACGATCACCCCTGCTCCATCGAAGCCGTACAGCCTTGTGCCGTTGTTCTCGGAAGTGACGAGCAACTTGTCCCCCAGCGGGACCGGCGTCGGGACGTTGAAGTCACCGCGGATATCGGGGGCCAGTTCCCACAACCGCCGGCCGGTGGCGACGTCCCACCCGCCGAGCGTGGTCTTGTCGTAGCCGATGATCTGTCGCACGCCTCCGAACTCGGCCGCGACGAACGAGGCGTATGCCGCCTGACGGCCGGGGGCCTTCCAGACGACCTCGCCGGTCGCCGGGTCGAGCGCCGCGAGAAACGCCTGCGGCGCGCCGGGGTTGACGATCAGCTTCCCGTCGACGATCAGCGGCGAGGCGCAGAAGCCCCAGATCGGCAGCTCGCCGCCGAACTCCGCGAGCAGGTCCTTCTTCCAGACGACTTCGCCCGTGCCGACGTCGACGCAGTGCAGGTGGCCCAGCGCCCCCTGCAGGTAGACCCGCCCGTCTTCCAGCAGCGGCGTGGCGCGCGGCGAGTTGCCGTAATCGAGCTGCCCTTCGGCCGTGTAGGCAAGCTGCCACAATTCCAGACCGAGTTCCGCGTCGAGACAGCGCCAGATATCCTGCGTGTCGGAGAGGTCACGATCGGCCACGAGCACCAGTTCGGTCGTGGCGGCGACGCCGGCGAGGCCGTCCCCGGTCATCGGAACCGACCAGACGATCCGCGGCTCGGGCGGGAGCGAATCGGGCAGCCAGGGCGCCCGACCGTCGCGATGGGGACCGCGCCACCCGATCCAGTTGACCGGTGCGGGGATGGATGCACCGTCGCTCAGGGCGACGCAGGACGGACTGGCAGTCCGTGCTGCATTACTCTGCTCACCGCTCAGTTCTTTTTTTTTGTGACTCCCGCCGTCTTTGGTTCGGCCGGCTTCGTCTCCTTCCAGGGGACGAACCCCTGCTTCGTCTCCAGCGCGCCGAGCAGGTCGATGTCGTACTGCACCTCCATCAGGGTGTCGACGACTTTCTTGCGCTGTTCCGGTGAGAGCTTCGCGTCGACGAACGCCGTCACGAACGGCAACTCCGGCGTCTCGCCGATGACCCGCAGGTCCCCCTTCTTGATCGTGCCGCACCCTTCGAGGAGCGGTTCGGCGTAGCTGGAGATCACCGCCGCCGCGCGGCCTTTCAGTCCCAGTTCCAGCACTTTGGCGGCCGATTCGCTGCAGGCGGGACAGGTCTCGATCTTCTCCGGCAGGGGGACGCCGGCGTCGGTCAGCAGCTTCAGCGGCGCGGCGGACTTCTCGTCGCAGTCCTCCGGGCCGAAGAAGATCCGGTATCCCTTCAGGTCGGCAACCTTTTCGGCCGGGTCGGCGGCGAGGACCACGAACAGGCCGGTCTGCGTCGTGAGGCCGTCCTTGCCGGTGAGCTGCGCCACCGGCTGCACTTCGCGTTTCGTCTTTTTCGCGTCGTAGAGGACGACCGAGTATTTGCCGACGATCAGGTCGGCGCGGCCGATCGGATCGCCGTTCAGTGACTTCTCCAGCGACTGGGCAAAGACGACTGTTACCTTGCCGACGTGCGGCTCCAGGAATTCGCCGAGCTTCTCATACTTGCGCTGGGCGTAGCCCAGCACGCAGTCGCAGGCGAGCGGCGCGGCGAGGGGGTCCATCACGACGAGCGTGAACGGCTCGGCTTCATCGGCGGCGGTTAATTGCTCAGACAGGCCGACGACGGCCAGCAGTGCCGCCAGTCCCAGGACGCCACGGATGAGAATTGATCGGGGCATGTCTGCCTCCCGGTTGCTGATGGTCTTAAGAACCTCGCAGGATTGTCTGATTCAACACGGGCGAGCGGCGGGCGTCAGCCCGCTGAATCGACTCACACTGCATTCACCGCGTTCGGGTTTCCACGCGCGCCCGCACCTATTGCGGGTCCTTGGCCGAACGCAGCTCCAGCAGGCGCTTGACCTTCACCGCGGGCTTTGCCGGCGCCGTCCCAGTCGCTTCGGTTGCAGGCTCAACTTCCGTCGACGTCGCGCCGGTGGCCGGGGTTTCGGCCGGCGTCGTTTCATCCGCCGGTTTCGGCGCGAGGATCGCGATCCGCGTGTTCGGCAGGTCGAGCATGAAGACGCGGCTGGCATCCGCAGTGGCCGCGATGGCCACGTGCTTGCAGCCCCCTTCCAGGCTGGCGTTCCCCAACAGGCCGAGGAACTTGCCGTCGGGGCTGAACCGCTTGATGGCCCCGCAGCCCGACTCGGCCGTCAGGACTTCTCCGTTCGCGCCGAAGCGGAGGTTCATCGGGTTGCAGCAGCCTTCGAAGCCCTCGGCGCCGGTGCGGTCGGCCTTGCCAAATTCGCAGACCATTTCGCCGTCGCGGTTGTAGCGGACGACGCGGTGCATCGAGTTCTCAGCCACGTAGACGTCGCCGTTGCAGCACTGGATGTCCATCTGTCCGCAGCAGCCGCGCATGCCGGAGACGACCTGCGTCGCGTTCTGGAATTCGTGGTCCATCCGCCACACGTCGTAGCCGTAGCCCTTGGTGGCGCTCACGGCGACGAACACGTCCTTGTCGGAGACGGCGATGCCGGGGACCTTGAGCTTGTAGGTCAGGTAGTAATCAATGTCGACGTCGACCTCGCCGCCGCTCGCCACTTCCGCGTTGCGCTTGTAGTTGTCCAGAGACTTCTGGGCGTTCTTGAGCCGCAGCTTGTCGATGGCCGTCCGCTGGTCTTCAGGCTTGGCCAGCAATTTCTCGATGATCAGTTCCGCCTGTTCGATCTGCTGCTCAAACTGCTTCACCCGGGCCTTGGCCTGTTCGGCCAACTGGTCGCGGATCTCCTGCTTGAACGCCTCCATGTCCGTGATCTGCGGCGTCGGGCCCTGCTTGACCACCTTGCCGTTTGCATCGAGTTTCGCGATCTGCCCTGCCCCGGCAACGTAGACGGACTGATCCGGGCCGACGTTCAGCGACTGCGGAGCGAACGGCACCGGCCACGTTTCGAGCAGTTTCCCGTCCTGTGAGTAGACGCGGACCTCGTTGCCGTCGGTCTCGGTTTCGACCTTCCGCTCGCCGTCGACGATCTGCACCTGCTTCTGCGCTCCGCCGATGGCGACAAGCAGCCGGCCATTCCCGTCCATGCAGAACGTGTTGACGATCGTGGCGCCGCCGGGCTGCGCGAGGTTGATCGTGCCGATCTGGGTGTGCGTCGCGGGGAGCGTCGTGGTCTTCGGGCCCTGTTTCGCTTCGGCCTCCGCCTCGGCTTCGTCGGCCTTCAGTTTCTTGAGGAGGTCCAGCGCGCTCGGCTCGTCGGCCGCAGCGATCGCGGGGACGAGGAGGAGGGAGGCGATCCAGAGCCAACTGCCTGATTTTCCTGGAAGGTGCGACATGCCGGAGACTCCTGTGGCTGTGAGGACCAGATCGTGCAGACCGCGCGGCCCGCGGAAGGGGCACGCGTACTATCCCATACCGGGCCGCCGGGCGTCAACAAAGATCAGACCCGGTGTCTGTAGTTTGACCGGCGTGCCGGGAGTTTAACGCGGGAGGCGTGGGAATTGTTGGGAACAAACGGGGAATTTGCAGCGGGGATCAGGAAAACTCCCTCGTTCCCAAACTATCCGCGTTCCCAAATTTCGATTTGGGAACGCGGTGCCGCGAAGCTCAGACTTCACGCGCCCCACCAGCCGCCGAAACGCGAAACGGAAGTTTCGCCGGAAGTGCGTTCCCAAATGGAAATTGGGGAACGAGGTGAAGAGGTTGAATGTGATGAGGAGATGAGGCGAGCAGGGGATGAGGAGAGTACCAGGCCGCTTAATACCTTGGTGTCCTTTGAGTCTTTGTGGTGAACATCTTTTGGGCTCGCGATTACGGGGTCTCACGCTTCCGGCTCGTACTCATTCCTTTCCCCCGGCACCGCCGAAAAGTACTGCACGAACTCCCAGTCGTTCCCGTCGGGGTCGAGGAAGTAGACGCGGCGACGGTAGCGGTGGTGGTTGGGGGGCGTCGACTCTTCGTAGCCGGCCGCCAGCATCCGCTCCCGCAGCGCGGCGGCGACGTCGACTTCGAAGCCGAGGTGGTTGACGCCGGGCAGGCCGGCGTACGGTTCCCACGGCTGGCCGGGGGTGCGGCCCGCCTGCGTGAGGGCGATGTACGTGTCGTCGGTGCCGACGTGCACCCAGCGGGAGCCGTAGGGGTCGGTCCGGTCGGCGCGGATGCGGAACTCGGGTAAGGCGGTCTGCAGGAAGCCGATCGTGCGGTCGATGTCGCGGACGGACAGGTTGGCGTGTTCGAGTCGGGCGGGCATGGCATCGTCTCCCGGTGGGTGAATAGAGGCCGCCGCGGTGCGGCGTGTGTCTCATTGTCGTCGCCGGGGACCGATTGGGGAAATACTTTCTTCCGATGGGGATGATCGGTGGAGGCTATGACGCCACACCACGTGACAAAGCTGACTGCCGATCACTTTTCCGCGTACTTTTCGGCCGTCGCAGGGTCGATCTGCATCAGCGCATAGAGTGCAGATCGTTTGTTGCGGTACAGGTGTGACGCCCGTTCGTTTGAAAACGGCGGTTTGCCGTCGAATTCGAGTTGTTTGACGAGCGCGGGGACTGCATTTGCCGCTCTTGCTTCAAACGGTCCGAGCGCCAGCGCGGCATGCCAGCGGGCGTCGAGGTCGTCGCTCGCGAGCAGACGAATCAATGCATCGAGGTTGGCGTCGGCCCGCCCGTCGATCCGGAACAGGGCACACGCCGACCAGGCGGCGGCGGGGGCGTATTCGTCGTCGAGCCGCGCCTCCAGGTGTGGGACGGCCCGTGCGGCACGGGGACCGAGACGGCCGAGGAAATCGGCCGCGGTTTGCCGCACGGGGCCGTCCCGGTCACCCAGACCGTGGATCAGGACATCCAGGGGGGCTGAAACTTCCCCCTCGGATTTCGTCGCCAGTTCACCAGCGGCGCGGACGACA
>CAZWGW010000236.1:0-9218 GCA_964633565.1 uncultured Planctomycetaceae bacterium | reverse complement strand
GAATTGCCTCCGGTCTTGAAGTGACGGCTCGAATTCTAACGAATTAGAGTTTCGTGTCAAGAGACTTTTTGTCTGTTTTTTCTGGGCGGACCGAACCGGCTGTCTGTGGTTCACTTGTCGGTCCATTGACCACGGTCGAGAATGCCGTCGCCCGCGAGTTAGGGTTGGAGAGTCCGGACATGAACGAACGGCCTTCCTGGCGTTACATCTACTGGGCCGGGTGGAATGTCCTGGCGCTCGCGTGGATCGTTGTCGGCGCCGTGGGCGGCCTGTTGACCGAATTTGTCGTCTGCCCTCTCCTGCGCGGCCGACAACTACGGACTGCCGCGATTGCGATCGGCGTCGGACTGGCCGTACTCGCGGCTGATCTGATCTGTCGCTGGCGGGACCGCGTGGAGACGGGCCCTTCGCGATTCGTTTCAGCCGACGCCGGAGGGTCTGCGTTTTCCTTCGTGCCGGCATGGGTGATCGCCATCGGCATCATTGCGACCGGCATCGCCTTCGGTGTCGCCTGAACTGGGACCATGATCGGTGGACAACCAGCGGCATTCCATCCGAAACTATGTGGAATACGAGCGGCAGCCAGCATGGCGTGACTGCCGGCTCCGCTTCCCTGGTTACAATAGCCAGACTCATTCATGACCGAGCGTGCATTTCGATTTTCGATCGGATTGGTTTCGCTCATTCTCGGGATTGGCGCGGTATGCCCGGCCCTCGCGGCCGATCCCCCCCAATACGTCCGCGACATCGCCCCGCTCTTCAAGTCCCGCTGCGTCAAATGCCACGGCCCGGCCAAGTCCGAGGCGAAGCTCAATCTGAGTACCCCAGCCGGCGTTGCGCGCGGCAGCGAGAATGGGGCGGTCGTTGCGGCGCATGATCTCGACGGCAGCCTCCTCTGGGAGCGCGTCTCCGCGGACGAGATGCCGCCCAAGGAGCCGCTCTCGCCGGACGAGAAAGAGACGCTCCGCAAGTGGATTATCGCCGGCGCCCCCGGTCTGCCGACCGTCGCCGCCGGTGACGGCAGCGCCGCGGACCACTGGGCGTTTCGCCCGCTGACGGACGTCACGCCGCCGGAAGTGAGCGACGCCAGCCGCATCCGGAACGAAGTCGATCGCTTTATCCAGTTGAAGCTCGAAGCGGCCAAACTCACGCTCGCCACAGAAGCACCACGCCACACATTGATCCGGCGCGTCAGTCTCTCACTCACTGGTTTGCCTCCGACTCCTGCGGAGATCGCGCAGTACCTGAGCGATACAGATTCGGGCGCGTACGCGCGGATGGTCGAGCGCTACCTCGCCTCCGAGCACTACGGCGAGCGGTGGGGCAAGATCTGGCTCGACGCCGCCGGCTACGCTGATTCGAACGGCTACTTCAACGCCGACTCCGATCGGCCGCTGGCCTATCGCTACCGCGACTACGTTGTGCGGTCGTTCAATCGCGATCTCCCCTTTGATGAGTTCATTCGCCAGCAGTTGGCAGGCGACGAACTCGCCGCCTGGACGCCCGGCCAGCCGGCTTCGCCGGAGGTGATCGAACTGCTGGAGGCGACCCACTACCTCCGCAACGGTCAGGACGGCACCAACGAGAGCGACGGCAACCCGGACGAACTCCGCACCGACCGCTACACGGCGCTGGAGTCGTGCATGCAGATCGTCTCCTCCTCCCTGCTGGGGCTGACGATTCAGTGCGCCAAGTGTCACGACCACAAGTTCGAACCGATCACCCAGGCGGACTATTACTCTCTGCAGGCGGTCTTCGTGCCGGTCTTTCCGGCGGCCAATGTCGAGCTGTGGAAGAAGCCGAACGAGCGTTTTGCCTATGCGCCGCAGCCCGATGAGCAGGAAGCGTGGGAGCAGGACGTGCATGAATCGGAACAGACCGCTACGCGCCTGCGAACGGAACTCGCGGAGTGGATGCGGGCCCATCGCCAGCAGGGGGACGTGCTGTTTGCCGACGACTTCGAATCAGGCGACCTCGCCGAGCGCTGGTCGAACACCGCCCCGGGGGATGACGCGCCCGGCGGCAAAGTCCCTGTGACGCTGGGCGCGGATGCCGCACCGTCCGGACGCATCCAGAGCGGCCGGCTGGAAGTCGTCGAAGGAGGGACCGAAGGGGATTCGTGGATCTCGACGCGTCAATCCTTCGACTGGACCCCGGAGCAGGTCGGCGAGGCGATCCAGGTCACATTCGACGTCGTCTCCAACAAGCTCTCCACCGGCGGGGCCGACGCCCAGCGGATCGGCTACTTCATCGCGCTGCACGACTTCAACGACAACAGCGACGTCCCCGGCGGCAATATCCTCATCGACGGCAATCCCGGCGGCAGCACGACGGTTTACGTTGACTACCCCGGCGAGGATTCCACCGGCGACAAGACGATCGGCGACACCGGCTACGCACCCGGGCGCAACTACGGCGTCCGCGTGACGAAACTGGAAGACGGCCAGTACCGGCTGGAACACTTCGTCGACGGCGTGCCGGAGGAAAAGTCGGCGACCCTCAAGGCCGAGGACCTGCCGGACGGTGGCTTCGGTTTCGAGTACTGCTGCGGCAGAAGCTTCGTCATCGATAACATGCTCGTGGAGCGTTTCCCCGCACCGGCCACCGACGAAAACCCGGCACGGGCACAGTTCGCGGCCGAGTTACAGTCGCGCCGCAAAGCCGTCAAGGAGGCGACCGATCACCACGACGCGATCAAGGATCGTCGTCCCGGTCATCTGGCCTGGGCCACTGATCTGATGCCCGCGCCGCCGGAGACGCACCTGCTCACGCGCGGCAACTATGCCGAGCCGGCGGATGTCGTCACCGCGCGCCCGTTCGCAGTCCTCACTCCTGCCGACAAGCCGTTCGCCGTACAATCCCCCTCGGAAAAAACCACCGGCCGTCGTCTCGCGCTGGCAAACTGGCTGACGGCTGCCGGCTCCCCTGCCGCCGCGCTCATGGCCCGCGTGCAGGTGAATCGCATCTGGCAGTCGCACTTTGGGACCGGCATCGTCGCCACGCCCGACAACTTCGGGCTCAGCGGCGCTCCGCCATCGCACCCGGAACTGCTCGACTGGCTCGCGGCCGAGTTCATTCGTTCGAAGTGGAGCTTCAAGCACGTCCAGCGGCTGATTCTGAGCTCGGCCACATTCCGGCAGACGAGCGAGGCCGCCGCAGAGTGCATCGCGGCCGATCCGGAGGACCGTCTGCTGTCGCGGTTCCCACTGCATCGACTGGATGCGGAATCGATCCGCGATGCCATGCTGGCCGTCAGCGGAGATCTCGACTCAACCATCGGCGGGCCCTACGTCCCGACGGATCGCGGCAAGAACGGCGAAGTCGTCGTGGCGGAGTCTCATGCCGGGGCACGTCGCCGCTCAATCTACCTGCAACAGCGCCGGACGCAGGTGCTGAGTCTGCTCCAAGTCTTCGATGCGCCGTCGATCGTCTTCAATTCCGTCCGCCGGCCGCGAACCGCCATGCCGCTGCAGGCGCTGAGCCTGCTCAACTCGGACTTCGTACTCGCGCGATCGGCGTCACTGGCCAGACAACTTGAGCAGGAGGAACCAGACGAAGAACGACGGATGGCCCGCGCCTGCGAAGTGACACTCTCCCGCCTGCCCGAGCCCGACGAGGCCGCCGCCTTTCGTGAGTTTCTCAACACACAGTCGCACACGTACGGCGATGCCTCCGACGCCCGACAGAAGGCATGGATAGACCTCTGCCAGTCCCTCCTCGCGAGCAATGAGTTTCTGTACATCGATTGAACCATGACTGACTCCCGATTTTCCTCCTGGTCCCCCCTCTGCCGCCGCGCCTTCCTGTCGCAGTTTGCCGGCAGCCTCGGCGGCCTGGCGCTGGCGCACCTGCTGGCCTCCGACGGCCGCCGCGTCCACGCCGACGACGAGCATCTGCGGACGGACTTTCTCACCGGCGGCGGAAAAACAAAGTCCGTCATCTGCCTGTTCCAGCACGGCGGGCCGAGCCAGATGGACCTGTTCGACCCCAAGCCGGACCTGCAGAAATACAGCGGCCAGCCGTATCCCGGCGGCGACCTCGAAGTCCACTTCGACAAGCAGAAAGGGAACGTACTCGGCAGCCCCTTTGAGTTCGCCAAACATGGTGAATCGGGCATCGAACTGTGCGAGCTGTTGCCGCATACTTCGTCGATCGTCGACGACATCACGCTCATCCGCTCCATGAGCACCGAGTCGGTCGATCACGAATCGGCGCTGCGGCTGATTCACTCCGGCAAGTTCCTCGCCGGCATGCCCGCCTGGGGTTCGTGGGTCGTCTACGCCCTCGGCACCGAGAACTCGAACCTCCCCGCCTACGTCGTGCTGACCGACCCCGGCGGACTCCCGGTCGATGGCGAGCGCAACTGGTCCTCCGGCTGGCTGCCCGCCGTGTACCAGGGGACGCCGTTCCGCTCCGGCAACTCACCGGTCCTCGACCTGCACCCACCCGAGGGACTGCCCGCCGGCGCACGTCGACGCCAGCTCGATCTGCTGCAGTCGCTCAACCGCCGGTACCTGGAGCGGCACTCAGAGAACACCGAACTGGCGGCCCGCATCACGAACTTCGAAATCGCCGCCCGGATGCAGACGGCCGTCCCCGACGTGCTCGACGTCTCGCAGGAGACCGAAGAGACGCAGAAACTCTACGGTCTCGACAACGAAGTCACGGCGGAATACGGCCGGCGATGCCTCCTGGCGCGGCGGCTGGTGGAGCGTGGTGTGCGGTTCGTGCAGATCTTCATGAGCGGCCAGCCGTGGGACACGCACAGCAAGAACGCCGAGAGTCTCAAGGAGCTTTGCAAGCGGACGGACCAGCCGAGCGCGGCGCTGGTACAGGACCTCAAGCGCCGCGGGCTGCTCGATTCGACGCTCGTGATGTGGACCGGCGAATTCGGACGGCTGCCGATCTCGCAGGGGACCGACGGCCGCGACCACAACCGGCACGCCTTCTCGATGTGGCTGGCCGGCGGCGGCTTCAAGGCCGGTTACGCGCATGGTGCGACCGACGAGTTCAGCTATCGCTCCGTCGAGAAGGTCGTCACCGTACACGACCTGCATGCCACACTGCTGCACACGCTGGGGATCGACCACGAGAAACTCGCCCTGCCGCACGAGGGGCGCAACGCCAGCCTGTCGGACGCCGAAGTGACCGGAGCACAGATCGTTCACGAACTGCTGGCCTGATGTGCTTCATCGTACGGCAAGCCCGTGCACAACCGGGCGTGATGAGGGGATCATGAGATGAGGGGATGAGGAGCAAACTCCGCTGTCGACCTCCCCTCATCTCCTCATCCCCTCATCTCCTCATCCCCTGATCTCCTCATCCCCTGATCTCCTCATCATCGCTCAGCGCATCACGCTCTCCAGTCCCGCACTCCGCCACTCCCGGTTCGATCCCCAGCCACAACAGCCCGCCGGCGCCGATCACCGCACACGCCACGCCGATCGCCGTGTTCCAGCCGAAGTGCTTCATCAGCCACGGCGTCAGCATGGGAGCGATCGCGCCGCCGCCGTTGCCGCCGGTGTTCATGAGCGCCGCCGCCAGCCCGCCGGTCCGATGTCCCTGTTCGGTGGCTGTCGTCCAGAAGATCCCTTCCGCCAGCCCCAGCGCACCGAGCGCCAACGAAAAGCACCAGACGACCTGCTCCGGATCGCGCGTCGCCAGTCCGAGCCACGCGAACACCGCACTCAGCCCCATCCCCGCCAGAGCCATCGTGCGCCGACCCCACCGCGGACCGAGCCGCCGGCACAGCGCGTCGGCGCACCATCCGCCGACCGCCATCCCGAGCGCCATCGCGACCGTCACCGTTGCGGCCGCCTGGCGGCTTTCGTCCTTCGGCAGCTTGAGTTCCTGATCGAAGAAATACTGCATCCAGTAGAAAAACAGATATTGGAAATACCCGACGGCTGCGTAACTGAGCGTCAGCAGCACGAGGCTCCGGTTGCCGCACATCCGCCGGAACTCCGCGGGACGTGACGTCGTTCGCGGCGGCGACCCGCCGGCATGTCCGAGGACATGTTCGCGCTCCGCGGCGTTGGTCCACGGATGCCCCGCCACGTCGTCCGCCGCAAACACGCGCCAGGCAATGGCGAGCACGATCAGCGCGAGTCCGCTCATGATGAACGCCAGCGGCCAGTCGAGCCGGTCCATCAGCCAGCCGAAACCGGGATATGTCACAGCGATTCCGACCAGCGCCGCGGCCGTCACCAGTCCGTTGGCGGTGGACCGGCCGGCGGCCGGCATCCAGAGCGACACACTCGCCGCCGCGCCGGGATGAAGGGGAACACTCGATGCGCCGGCCACGCTGCGGATCGCCAGCAACGTCACCCACAGCGCCGTCCCGGACAGGCCAAACAGTCCCGCCACTCCAGTGAGTATCGCGCAGCAGCCAAAGCCCAGGCCCAGGCACATCATTGCCATCCGCGGCCCGGCCCGGTCGATGAACCAGCCGCCGGGGAGCATGCACAGCGTGTACACGATGAGGAAGGCCGAATAGACCATCCCCATCCGTTCCTCGGAAATCCCGTAATTGCCGATCAATCGCTCCGTTCCCGCGACCGAGATGCCGACGCGGTTGAAGTGCCCCAGCGCGGTGAACGCCATCAGCAACAGCACGATCATCCAGCGGACGTTCGTCGGGCGATCGGCGGCAGTCGTCGACGTCATTGAACATTCCCAGGTCGAACTGAGGAGCAACTGCACTGGCGGGCGGCAGCCCGCTGAATCCGCGTGCCGATCACCTGACCTCACCCCCTCCCGACCAGTGGCATCTTCGTCGCCATGACCGTGAGGAACAGGATGTTGGCATCGAGCGGCAGGCTGGCCATGTGGACGACCGCGCGGGCCACGTGATCCACATCCATCGTCGGCTCGACGCGGATGTCGCCGTTGGCCTGTGGCACGCCCTGTTTCATCTTCGCCGCCATCTCCGTGTCGGCATTGCCGATGTCGATCTGGCCGCAGGCAATATCGTACTTCCGCCCATCCAGCGACAACGACCGCGTCAGGCCGGTGACGCCGTGCTTCGTCGCCGTATAGGGGGCGGAGTTGGGCCTGGGCACATGGGCGGAGATCGAGCCGTTGTTGATGATGCGGCCGCCGCGCGGCGTCTGCGCCTTCATGATCCGGATCGCCTCCTGGGCGCACAGGAACGCGCCCGTGAGGTTGACGTCGACGACCGCCTGCCACTGCTCGAACGTCAGGTCCTCCAGCGGGACCGGCGGCGCACCGCTGCCGGCGTTGTTGAACAGCAGGTCGACCCGGCCGAACTTCGCGACCGCGGAATCGAACAGGGCTTGAACGGCGGCGGGCCGGGTGACGTCGGCAGGGACGGCAAGTGCGCGGGAGGAGAGTGCGCCGGCGGCGGCGAGGGTCTGCTGCAGGGGGTCCGCACGGCGGCCGGCGAGGACGACGGACCAGCCTTCCTGCAGCAAGGTGAGCGAGACGGCGCGGCCGATGCCCGAGCCGGCGCCGGTGACGAGAGCGACCTTGGGCTGGGAAGCCATGCAAACAGTCCGCCAGGGACCAGGGTAGTTAAATGCGTGACGGACGGCATTGCACCACGGAAAACGCCACGGAACAAGTCGGCGGCACGTCGCGGCTGCGATTGAGCGTTTTCGGGAAAGCCGGATCCCGGAAAAACCGCACGTCCGTTTTGACGAAGGGAGAGGCGGCTCACGCCCCTCCCGACTCGACTGTCCCTGTCTGCTTTCTCACAACCGCAGGAAGATCCGGTTCCGTTCCAGCGTCCAGACCATCAGCCACGTGACGCCGAAGAAGACCGCAAAGGCCGCCGTTACGTACCACCCGGGGGCATCGCGGGGCACGAACGGGGAGACGGCATTGTCGACCAGCCCGTGCAGGATGTAGGCGGCCAGGGCGTTCGTGCCGAACGTCTCGAACAGCCGCAGCCGCCAGCCCCAGCGGTCGCAGGCGAAGTGGAAGCCGAGATACACCAGGAGCGAGATCCCCGCTCCGAAGACGAGATACGACAGCGTGCCGCCGCGCTGGCTCATCATCCAGTAGTTCCACTTCCGATGGGCCGCATCGGGCGGCCGAACGAACGGTGGTTCGGCGAGCAGCAGGCCCGCCGGTCGCGCGCGAAATGTTTCTGCACTCGGCAGCACCGGGTCATCCGCCAGCTTTTGAACGCGACGCATCCGCACTTCGTCGGCTGGCACGTCGTACAGCCGCGTGCCGCAGGAGAGCACCCAGCCCAGAGCCATCAATGCGATCGCCCAGCCGCACAGGCGACGCGGCCGCAGCGGCTCGCCGGTCGTCATCGCGTCGCACGCCAGCGTGCCGGTGATCGTCGGAATCGTCCAGGTGAGGAAACCGAGCGGCCCGCCGTCGATCCCGACCGGGTCGGTGTTGACCCAGGTGTAGTTGAACCAGCAGGAAAGCGCAACGTGCGCCAGGGCGGAAACGACGGCAAAGCCGATCCGCACTGCGGCGCTCGCGCGAATCACCGGCAGCACCCAGAGTGATGTGACGGCGATGTGCATCAGCGTCTGGAACCACTCCCGCTTGAGCGGCCGGGCCAGTGCGCCGAGACCGATTTGCTGCAGGCGATCCCAGGTCTCCGCCGCGTGGCCAGGGGCGTAGATGACCATCGAGACCAGCCCCAGCCCCAGCAGCCGGCGGATGACGCGGCCGTACGCCGCTCGCCCTCCCTCGCGCTGCACGCGCCGCTCGAACGTCAGGCGGAATGCAAACCCCACGGCAAACAGAAAGTGGGGCATGATCGTGTCGGCATAGCTGCAGTAATCGTGATGGTGCCTGAGGATGAACGGCACCGCCGCGTAGCTGCCGAGGAAGTTGACGACGAACATCCCCGCGACGGTGTAGCCTCGGAACTGGTCGAGAGAGACGATGCGCTGCGCAGGTGTGCTCTGCTGCGGTGGCGGCGGGGCCTCATTCATTGGCCATCGCCCGAACCGGCCGTTTTCGCGCGGAACTCTTTCCAACTGATGAGGCGAATCCCCTGCTCTTCAATCAGCTTCGCGATCTCCGGGTCGGTGAAGATCCGCCGGTCGCCGTCCCGCCGCTCCGCGCTGTTCGTTACGTGCCGCAGTTCCTCATCGAGCACACCGCAATGAATGATGAGCTGGC
The DNA here is from genome assembly GCA_964633565.1 of uncultured Planctomycetaceae bacterium. Lineage (GTDB taxonomy): Bacteria > Planctomycetota > Planctomycetia > Planctomycetales > Planctomycetaceae > CAZWGW01. The sequence goes on along the minus strand of CAZWGW010000236.1, from coordinate 107 downwards.
TTACGCCGTCCGGGAGGTTCCTGAGCGTCTTGACGTAACTTTCGCGGCGCTCTTCATGCGTCTCGCCGCCGTAGAACTGGGCAAGGCCGTCGAGCACGGGGAACTTC
>CAZWGW010000235.1:0-9221 GCA_964633565.1 uncultured Planctomycetaceae bacterium | reverse complement strand
GCGCGCGTGGTCTATCACCTGTTTTTCGCGTGGGGTGCCACCGGCTATGCCAGTTCTTTGCGAGTTGACGTCGTCGTAAGCGCGGCACAGGCAACGCCCGTGGCACCCGAAAATCCAGGCGTGACGTGACACGGGTGGCGAACCGGCACGCACATGTCGCATCCGTGCTGTCAGTACCGGACCGGCGGTGGCCGGTCCATCGCTCAGTCGCAGTCATGAATTTCCCAGACTCAACAATTCTCCTCTTCCCCCAAACCCCTCTTGCCCCAATCCTTTACCCGAAGTACAACCCCGCTCCCACACACTGTTCCGGACGCTGGGTGTGCCGGGGCAGTCGCCGACATTGCGCCTTGACCCACGTTCCCACCGCATCGAGCACGGATGCTCCGCCGACTCCGCCGCTGGATCTGCCCCGACCTCGCGATCGACCTTGGGACGGCCAACACCCTGGTGGCCGTCGAAGGAGAGGGGATCGTCGTCAACGAACCCTCCGTCGTCGCGCTCCAGAAAGGATCTCGCAAGGTGCTCGGCCGCGGCACGGCGGTCGGCAAACTGGCCAAACAGATGCTCGGGCGCACGCCGGATTCCATCACGGCGGTGCGGCCCCTGAAGGACGGCGTCATCACAGATTTTGAACTGTGCGAGGCGATGCTGGAGTACTTCATCCGCAAGGCGCGGCGGCAGGGTCACGGTCTGCGGCCGCGTGTCGTGATCGCGGTGCCCGGCGGCATTACACCGGTCGAAAAGCGGGCCGTCTTCGCCAGCGCCGAACGGGCCGGCGCCGGGAGGGTCTATCTGATCGAAGAATCCAAGGCGGCCAGCATCGGCGCGGGGCTGCCGATCGCCGAACCGATCGCCAGCATGATCTGCGACATCGGCGGCGGCACGACCGATGTGGCGATCCTCAGCCTCGGGGATGTCGTGTCGTCCAAATCGGTCCGCATCGCCGGGGACGAGATGGACGAGGCGATTGTCGAATACGTGCGGCAGAACTTCTCATTGCGGATCGGCACGCCTTCGGCCGAGCAGATCAAAATCGACATCGGCAGCGCGTTTCCGCTGGAGTCGGAACTGACGGCCGAGGTCCGCGGCCTGGACACGATCAGCGGCATTCCGCGGAAGGCGACGATCACCAGCGAAGAGGTGCGGGAGGCGCTGCGTGAGCCGCTGGAAGCCATCCTCAACTGCGTCAAGAATGCGATCGAACATTGCGACCCGGAACTCGTGGCGGACCTGTCCGATACGGGTCTGGTGCTGACCGGCGGCGGGGCGCTGCTGCGGGGACTGGACCTGCTGATGCGCGAGCAGCTCGGCATCCCCGTGCGCGTCGCCGACGACCCGCTCACAACGGTCGCGCGGGGGACCGCGATCTGCCTGGAGCATCTGCATCACTGGCGCGAAAGCCTGGATTCCGAATGAGGCAATCGCCGCGTTAAGTACTCTCTGCGACTTCCGCGCCGCTGTGGTGCATTTCATGACACCGCAGAGGCGCGGAAGACGCAGAGAAAAGAACGATGGATCGTGCGAGATCGGTGAAGATCTGCAGAGATGGTGAGACCCTCATCCTTTCGAACGGACATAGCCGTGCTGACGCTGATCGGCATGATCGGCGTCGGTCTTGGAATTGCGCCGGCACACATTTCCGAACAGGTCCGTGGGGGCTTCCGTGACGCGCTCCGGCCGGGACATCGCGCCTCGCTTGCCTTCTCGCGCTGGACGCAAAGCGCCTGGCACCGGTTCCGCTCGCCGACGGCACAGGAGGAACTTGCGGGGGTTCGGGAGGAATTGCGCAACTGGCAGCGGCAATGCCTGAGTCTGCAGGTTCGACAGGCGGACCTTGTCCAACAGGCAATCGACGCGCGGCGGGGAGCCACTTCCCCGTTTGAAGCCGAACGGGGCCAGCCCCTGCTGGTGCCGCAGCTTCTGCAGGCGGAAGTCCTCGGGAGCGAACGCGAGCTGTTGCAGGCACGCTTCGGGCGGCTCCTCGACCAGGGTCAGGAAAACAGTATCGCGGTTGACGACCTCGTCCTTGCCGACGATGCACTGCATCTCGACCAGGGAGAGCAGGCCGGCGTGCAGCCCGACATGCCGGTGCTTGCCGGTCGCCGCGTCGTGGGACGGATCAAACAGGTCGCGCACTGGACCAGTACGCTGCAACTAGTGACCGATCCCGAGTACCGTGGTTCGGCGGAATTGATTCGCGAGTCGCCTCAGGGACCGGTGTACGGCGCACAGGGAGTGATCGCCGGAAATGGGGACGGCGCCTGCCGGCTGGAACACATTGCCGCCACCGAACCGGTTTCCGTCGGCGATTTCGTCTACACGATCCGCAGGCAACACAGCCTGCCGGAGCCCGTCTGTTACGGCCGGGTGATGGCCGCCGAACTCGCCGAGGGGGCGGCACACTGGTCGATCACCGTGCAGCCGCTGGCGGGAGACGAGCCGCTGGCGTCGGTCCAGGTGCTCAGAGAGCTTCCCAACCTCGAGCGGTTTCCATCCTCTGAGGACGCGGGGCTGCCCGCGCTGCAGGCGCGCGGCGCGGCCGGTGCTCAGCCGCTGTGGACGGCACGGGACGGTTCACGCACACCACCGCGATTCTGACAGCGAGATCTGGTCATGCTGCAGCGAATCGGACTGCTGATCCTGATCTATACGGCTGCGGTGCTCGAAACCGCAGGCAACCCCGGCGCATCGACCGGCGGTGTGCGGCTCTGCTGGTTGTACCTGGCAGCCGTCATTGCGGTCTGGCAGTTTTCACCTCCGGAAGCGGCTGCCTGGGGAGCACTGGTGGGGCTTGTCGGCGATGCGATCGGAGCAGGGACTCTCGGAATCGAACTGGCGATCGTCTGCCTGGTTGTCTGGAGCGCAGCGCGGCTTCGCGCCCGGTGGAACTGTACGACGTTGCTGGCGCTCGGTCTGTTCGCGATGTCGATCACGGCATTGTTGTTGCTGACGTGCGGCATCGGTCAGGCCGTACAGGCACGCCAGCCGATCCCCTGGGAGCGGTTGGGAATCGTGACGGCCGGTGGAGCGGCGGCGACCGGACTGGCGGCGCTGCTGGTGACGGCGGTGTGGCGCACCATGCGATTCAGCTTGCAGCAGTTCCTGCGGGCGCAACGGGCGCTGGCGTAGCACAAGTGTCAAAGAGTGTTTGGTCGTTTGGTACTCACCATCCAGGGCGCCAAGCTGCCAAGCCACAAAACGACCAATCGACCCCAAGCGAGTGCGCAACCGTCCCTGCAACGACTTTGCCACGCCAGCGCCCGACGCCGGGCCGCGGCTTGATCATGCGCCGCACCTGCGCCTGCTGGTGCTGTTTGTCATGGCGGTGCTCCCGGTCGTGGCGATCGTCGGTCGCCTGGCTCATCTGAAAATCGCGCTCGTCGACCGGTTCACCGCGGACTGGGACCGCCCGCGCGAGGTCGAGGAGCCGGTCCCCTCGCACGACGGCCGGATCCTGACTGCGGACGGCAGAGTGCTGGCCTGCGACGAGCCGCAGTTTGACCTGGCCGTCCACTACCGCTGGCTGGAGGAGCCGGCCGACGACGCGTGGCTGACGCAGCAGGCTCGCACGAAACTGAAACCCCGCGATCGTCGTAACAGGGACAAACTGGCCGCGGCCCGCGCCACGGTGCTGGAGGAACGCGAGGCGCTCTGGTCGGCGCTCGTGGCGGCGACCGGAGTCTCGCGGGACGAGTTCCGAACCCGCGGCCGCGATGTACAGACACGCGTGGAACGCGTCTACGAGTACGTCAGCCGCTTGCAGCAGCAACGCGAATCAGCCGCGCAGCCGGCCATCCCCACTGTCCCGGACCAGACGTTCTGGGAGCACGGCTGGGAGGTCTTTGTCAACGAACTGACGACCCCGCCGCAGCGCGAAGCGCGCGAACCGCTGGTCATCAGGGAACAACTCGATTACCACATTGTCGCGGAGCGGGTCTCACTCGACACGGTCGCCGCGGTCGAGTCGCTCCCGTCGCGGTTCCACGGCGTCGAGGTCCGGCCGTCATCACATCGTGTCTATCCGGCCGGTTCACTCGCGGCACACATCGTCGGCATCCGCACGCCGCTCAACGGCGACGAGTTCAAAGCGCGGCAGGCGCGCTTTCCGGAAGGCGACCCGCTCGGGTACCGGGTGGGGGACCGGATCGGGCGCAGCGGCATTGAACGGTCCAGCGATTCGCGGCTGCACGGCCGCGCCGGACTGAAACGGACCGTCCGCGACCGGCATGGCGTTGTGCTCAATACGGAGATCGTGCGGGCGCCTGTCAACGGCAGCGACGTGATCCTGGCATTCGACAGCCGGCTGCAGGCGCAGACGGAAGCCCTCCTCGACGACGTGATCGGTCCGGCTGCCGGAACGAAATCCGGTGCAGACTCCGGGTCAATTGATCCGCTCGACGCCCCCCCGGCCTCCACGCGGCCGAACGGCGGCTGTATCGTGGCGCTGGATATCCGTACGGGGCGCGTCATCGCCGCGGCCGCTGCGCCGCGTTTCGAACTGAACCTGCTCGCCGATTACGACGAAACCGAGTGGAACCGGACGCTGGCGGACGAGCGCCAGCCGTTCTTTCCGCGTGTAACGCAGATGACGGTCCCACCCGGCTCAGTCTTCAAGGTGCTCACGTCGGTCGCTCTGCTGGAGAGCGGGTTGATCGACCCCGATGCACATTATCACTGCCAGGGCTACCTTGATCGTCCCGACCGCGACCGCTGCCTGATCTACCGTCACTATGGCGTCGGTCATGGTGATATGAACCTTGAATCGGCCCTGTGCCAGTCGTGCAACGTGTATTTCTTCAACGCAGCGCGACGGATCGGACCACAGACCATCCACGACTGGGCAGCGCGGTTCGGCCTGGGAGACGTGACCGGAGTCGATGTGCCTGGCGAGCAACGGGGGCATCTGCCTGCGCCGGACCCGTCGTCGTCGGACGGCCCGTGGTATCCCGGAACGACGCTGCAGTTCGCGATCGGGCAGGCGTCGCTCACGGTGACGCCGCTGCAGGTGGCGCGGATGATGGCGGCAGTTGCCAACGACGGATACCTCGTCACGCCGCGATTCGTACACGAGTCTCCAACGCCTGAACCATCGTCGGAACAGCGGGACATTCGGCTGGCGGCTTTTGAGGATTCGCGCGAGATGGCTCCGCAGCGCATTCCCGGTCTGTCTTCCGGCACGCTGGAGCGGATCAGGGCGGGACTGCGGCAGGTCGTCGAGAACCCGAAAGGGACCGGCAAACGGGTCCACCTCGACGAAATCTCAATTGCCGGCAAGACCGGGACGGCCGAAGTCGGCGGAGGACAGACGGACCATGCCTGGTTTGCCGGCTACGCCCCGGCCGACGCGCCGCGCGTGGCGTTCGTCGTGGTGCTGGAGAACGGCGGCTCAGGGGGGCACGATGCGGGTCCCTTGGCGCGACAGTTTGTGCAGATACTCCTCGAATACGGCATTCTGGTGCCGGAGCGGTCGAGCGCGAGTTGAACCGGGCCGCGCGGAGACGGATAATCCTGTTGAGAGGGCCGTACAAAAGTCGCCAGAGCAGGTCGATGATGATGGAATCCGATTCCGGTCCCGGCGATCATCGCTACAACCCGCGGACCGCCGCGCCGGCACTCAAGTCGGCGATCGCCGACCTGGCGCAGCAAACCGCGCGTCCGTTGCCTGAATTCGACGGCATCTCGCTGGGGGCCGCGTATGAACTGGCGGTCGAGACCTACGGCGATCAGCTTCCGCACTACTGGCGCGTCTGGCAGTCGTGGAACGTCGCGAGCACCGATCCGCCGGCGGAGATGGGGGATTTGTAATGCGATTCGCGATTGTCGACGGGGGGGGCGGAGTCGTCTAGAATCCGGCCGACAGCGCTCTCCTCCAACAGAATCACGGCAACGATGGCTGCCCCCCGCGTCTGCGTCCTCCGGGCCCCCGGCACGAATTGCGATGTCGAAACCGCGTTCGCATTCGAAATCTGCGGAGCCCTGCCCGATCGCGTGCACCTGTTCCGGCTGCTGGAACAGCCCTCTCTCCTGGACGACTACCAGGTGCTCTGTGTCCCCGGCGGTTTCAGCTACGGCGACGACATTGGCGCGGGTGTCGTGTTCGGCGCTCAACTGAGCAACCATCTGGGGGACGCCATCGGCAACTTCCTGCAGCGCGACAAGCTGGTGCTCGGTATCTGCAACGGGTTTCAGGTGCTGATCAAGGCGGGAATTCTGCCCTCCGGCGCTGCCGGCTGGCCTCCCCGTGCGGACCGGCCGCGCGAGGCCACGCTGACCTGGAACGACAACGGCAAGTACACCGCGCTGTGGGTGCACCTGACGGTCTGCTCGGACCGCAATGTCTTTCTGCGCGGCATCACGCAGCTCGAGTTGCCGATCGCGCATGCCGAGGGGCGGCTGGTCGTGAGTGATCCGCGGACAATCTCCCGCTGGAAGGAAACCGGGCAGGTCGCCCTCAGCTATTCGGCAGATCCCGCGCGCGGGAAAGGTGCGTTGCCGGCCGAAGACGAATTGCTCCCGTATCCGCTGAACCCGAACGGCTCCGTGGCGAACATCGCCGGCCTGGGTGATCCGACCGGGCGCGTCCTGGGATTGATGCCGCACCCGGAGCGGCACCTGTTCGCGACGCAGCATCCGCAATGGACGCGCCGCCAGGCTCGCGGTGATGGCGATGGTCTGCAGATCTTCCGGAATGCCGTTGACTTCTTCCGCGCGTGAGGCGGCGCTCGGGCGCTTGGCGGGACAAGCAAATTCAGCTTGTTCAAGTTGCCCAGCTTGACTACGATCCGCCCCCTTTCGACGGCAGCGTGACGCGAATTGTCGCGGCGCGCCACCGATGTTCTTGCGTCGACTGCGGTCATTACGTGCCATGGGATCCCTGTTCCGCGGTCTGAAAAACCTGATCGCCGCGATCCTGCTGATCGCGGCGGTGCTCTGCGCGACCGAGGTCGCCCTGCGCGCGCAACGCTGGTACCAACAATCCTGCATGTCCGACGCGGCGCCGGAATCCCTGACCGACGCACTGGTTCTCCCCAGCGCCGCAACGTATCAGGAACTGCGCCCGCTCCGTTCGATTGTCCTGCATCAGGGGGACGCCGATCGCGACGTGCACGTGCGCACCAACTCATTCGGGCTGCGCGGCCCTGAAATCACTCTGCCCAAACCGGCAGGCGTGTTCCGTGTCCTGTGCCTGGGAGACGAAGCGACGCTGGGACTCGATCTGCCGGAAGAGGAGACGTATTGCACCCGACTCCAGCAGCGGCTGCAACAGCGCACCCGCCTGGAGGTCGAAGTCGTGAATGCCGGACTGCCGGGAGGTTGTCCGCTGACGGCATTACTCCTCCTCCGCCAGCGTTTGCTGGGACTGCAGCCGGACGTGGTCCTCCTGCACCTGGATGCGTCGGATGTCGCCGATGATCGGGCAGTACGTCCCTACGTGCATGTCGATGCATCGGGCGTGCCCGTGGCTGTGGTCAACCCGCTCTGTGATACCAGCAGGAACTCGCCGGTGGCGCGGCTGGCGGAGGAATTCACACTCGTCGACTGCCTGCGGCAGAACCTCGGCCGGGCGTGGGAGGAGCAGACTCGCGACGACGCGGCCGACGCCGCCGATCTCGCACCGGATATCCCACCGTCCCGGCTGCTCGTGCAACAGGCGTTTCAGCCGCTCGCCGAGATGCGACGACTCCTGGCGGGCGTGTACTGTGAGCTGGTTGTGACGACGCTGGAGAATCCGTTTGGCGACGGGATCGACAGCTTCAGCGATCCGATTGAACGCGGCGCGTCGGCAAGTTCCGCGGCCGCGCCGCAGACTCTCGCGGAGAGCCTGGTCGAAGCCGGCATCCTGTATTTCGACGCGGCGGGTGTCGTGGACCAGGCGGCAGGTGGCAGACGCCCGGCGTTGCACTCCGCCGCCGATCACGACCGTTATGCGGCCGCGCAGGCGGACTTCGTCGTGGCGCATGTCCCCGGCGTCTGGACCGGCGGACAGACTCCCGAAGGACTGCAACCCCTGCCCGGAGTGGCCCGATCGCCGCGCGGCGCGACGGAATAGCCGCGCCGTCAGGCGCTCCCGGGACTCTCGACGAGCACGATCGGCACAATCTCGCCGGTGGATGTGAATTCCCCGATCACCGTCTCGTGAAACGTGTGCAGGCCCAGGACGGTGCGCGCCGTTTCACCCGGTTGCAGACTGTGATAATAGACCCACTGGTGATCGCCGATGCGGAGCCGATATGCGGCGGCCTGCCATCCCGGCACGGCGCGTCCGTTTTCTGCCACCGTCAACGAACGCCACTGCGCCGGCTCGTCGCGCCGCACCGGCGACCAGTCCAGCAGCAGCGGAGAGGACAGGCCGTTGCCGTTCGCAACCTGCGACAATTCCAGGCCGGACGGATCGATCTTGAGACGACCGGCCGCGGCATGCACCGTCTGTTGCTGCAGGCCGAGGGGGAACACGCGCAGCGGCAGTAAACCGGCGTCGATCCGCCACTCCCGCGTCAGCGCGTCGGACGACGCCGTGATGGGCGACGCGAACGGAAGTCGCAGCGTGTGCGCCAATTCGCCGGAAGCCGCCGACTTGACGACGTCGTTCAGCAGCAGGAAATGGTCCGTCCGCGAAAGCAGCGCCTGCCTCAGCAGCGTGGCCTGGTCGCCGACAGACCCCTGAATCTCCACGAAGTCGGCGTCGCCGTCGGTGTACCAGCAGACGCATTCCCAGTGCCCGACGGCCGGCGCCGGCCCTCCCGCAATGGTCGTGGCGTACTGCCACGGACCGCTGAGCACCGGAACTCCGAACGCGGTCAGGTCGATCCGGGGCACGCCCCCGTCGAACGCGATCACGCAGGCGTCCGCTCCCAGCCCCCAGTTGTTGCGCAGGCAGGCGAGTTGCGCCCAGTCAGACTGAATCGCGGGGCGGTGCTTGCGGGACGTCGCGTGCAGACGACGCCGCTTTCGCCCGATGCGGTGCGCGCCGTCACGCCGGCGGGTTGGCGCAGCGTCCGACGCCAGATCGCTGACGTCGTCGGCGACTGACCGCAGGAACCGGGTCGTCCGGTGCCGCGGTTTCAGTCCGGCCAGACGCGCCGCCGTGCGCAAGAGCGCGACCGGCGCGCACGTGACGCCGTTGCTCAGGGCCGATTTCCCGCTGGAGCCACACAACGCCGCGGACCGCGTCACGAGCTGCCGAAAGCGGTCGCGGGACGCGTCGTCCCACCACGGCT
>CAZWGW010000234.1:0-9262 GCA_964633565.1 uncultured Planctomycetaceae bacterium | reverse complement strand
GCTCTGGCGGACTGGATTTCTGAAGTGCTGCAGGCACATTGAGCCGGTGTGCGGAAGGGCGAAGCTGGTGCGCTCGCACAATCTTCATTCGCCGAGGGCGCTCCTCGTTGCGCGCTCTGGGGTGTGGTCCTGCGATTTCCAGGAATCTGAGTCAAACCGTCCGGAATTCATTTGACGATCGGAAACCGCCTCGATAGACTCGCCGCCGCTGTGGGGAATCAACCCAATTTGATCTTTGACAAGACTTGAAAATGGGTTTCAGGCCCAATATGATCCTCGCACACCTGCGGGGATGACGGCACCGATTCACGGTGCGGCCCGCTTCCGATCGAAGTGACGCAGCACCTCTGGTCACGATGCCAACGGTCCCTGAGACGTTCATCACCGGCGAAGTCAGGCGGACGCTCGACGACCGCTTCCGACTCACCCTCCCCCCCGAATTTGCGGAGTCGATTTCGGACGACGAGGGTCAGGTGATCGTCGCCAAGGAACGCTACGGCTGTTTAAGCCTGTGGCGGTCGGTCGACTGGCAGCGGCGGATCGACGACGGCGTCTCACTGATCCGACAGAAGATCGCCGCCGGACGCATGGAACAGAGATGGAACGACGTCCAGCGTCTGGGGCGACTTCTGTCGACGCGGTACTCGCCGGTCAGACTGGCGAACCGGTCGCGGCTGCTGATCCCGGAGGGCTTTCGGGAATTCCTCGACGTGGCCGCCGGTCAGGATGTGATGGTGGTCGGCGCTGTAATCTGCGTGGAAGTCTGGAACCCCGCCGCGTGGCTGGAACAGCTCAAGCACGACATGCCCGAATTCAGCGGACTGTTCAAGGAACTTTCCGGATAGTCCAAGTCGCAGTTCTTCCGAGACTTCCTTTCGCGGAGCGAAAGGCGACATTCAGGGAAGAGACACTCACGGGACACGCCCGGCGATCGAAACGAACAAGGGACGACTCACTCAGTACCCCTTCCCATGCCGAGTCCCCACACCTCGGCATTCCAAGGATGGCCGTCGGCAAGGAAGCCACCTGTTCGTTTTGACGCCGGGCGTGTTGCGTTTGGGTCAAGAGCGGAGAGTCGACGGCCCAGGGCCAGGCGCCGCCGGCAAGTGCATCAATGTGATTGTCCCTCGACACTCGACTCTTGCCCCTGGACCCCCAGCTCGCACACGGCCCACTGTCCGAAGTTCTCCTCGACCTCCATCTTTAGCGAGTCGAGACGCTCGGCGCCCGGGCCGAGTGATTCCAGGAGCCGCGTGCCGATCCAGTGCGCGAGCAACTCGGCTGTCGTCTGTTCGATCGGCAGGAGCACGCAATCCTCGCGGGGAAAAACCCAGCGGCGGTCCGCGTAACGGACTTCGACTTCGGTTTCTCCCGCGACAACGGGAATCCGCGGGTGCCGCAGCGGCAGCAGCATCCGGTGATCGAGTTCGTTTACGATCGCCTGCAGCGCGTTCCGCAGGGCGATGAAGTCGAACACATACTGGTTCTCATCGAGCGGTCCCGCCACCTCGGCGGCCACCCGCCAGTTGTGGCCGTGCAGCCGCTCGCAGAGTTCGCCCGCGGGAGTGGCGATCGTGATGAAGTGGCCGGCGCTGAAGACCAGATGGTCTTTCGTCACCCGGACCCGGAATCCGGCAGCCGGCGTGTGGACTGACTGGTGGTCGTGGATGTTGGACTCGTGCATGCCGTCAACGGGCCCGGTGATGCGCCGCGCGTCGAATCAGCCGGGTGAATATGGCAGCGTCGGCCGCCGATGGATCACCGGGCCGGAGCGGATCTGCAGAGCGGAGATCCGCTCCTGGAGGGCCGCGATGGCAGAAGCCGAGTCGTGGACCTCCAGCCGCAGCCGCGTTGCATACGTCTCGCCCGGTTCCAGGCTGACGACCCGCCGGTGTTCCCGTTCGAACGCCTTGAAGTTGGGAAAGTTGGTCGCCGGTTCCAGTCCGGTCACGTAGCCGTCGGCCTCAGGTTGCGTGCACTTCCAGACGGTGAAGCAGGGGAGTCGGTCCCGATCGAAATGCACGCTCAGGCCCAGGTTCCCCCGGGCGTTGCGGAGCAGCGCCAGCGTTTCATTCTGCGCGTCGGCAATCAGGTCGAAGTAGTACACCTGCTCGGCATACCCGGGTATCGGTCCCTCATAACGGGTGTATGCATCGATCCCCTCGGCGGCGCGTGGATCGCGCGGCGCTACGGCTCTTGTCGGGCAGTGCAGGATCGAGCCGGCTTCGAGGAACGGCGGTCCGATGTTTGTGTGATAGAGCAGTTGCAGTTCCGCCGGACTGGCGCCAATGTTCGTGACTTCGTCGTGGATCGCGAACGAGTTGGCGCCGATGCCCGTGGTCACGGTCGACTTCATGCGCAGTTGCGGTCCGAACATCGTGCATTCGTCGACGATGCCGGTGACGGCGAGGCTCCCGGGCCCGGCCGGGTCGACCGCGATTTCGACGTAATGTGCTGGCAGGTTGGCGATCCGGCCGTGCAGCGTGAGTTCGGATTCGACCGGACTTTTCGCACCGGCGTCCTGCCCGGGGGGACCATTGGAGGCAAGTCCGCAACGACAGATCAACTCGTTAAACCCGTCCAGCCAGCCAAGCCGGTTGCGCGACGCCAGATTGACATGCCGCGGGTGCACCGGAAGTCTGACCGGAGAATCCCAGCCGACAGGAACGTCCTTGTAGCGTGCCCGCCAGACGCCCATGCCGCGTGACGGGAGCACGGACACCGTCAGCGGACCGTTGCACAACTCGACAACTTCGACGCCGTCAGCCAGCCCCCCCTGCAGTGTCCGCCCACAGATGGCCCATTCATTGCCGCCGGGGAGCGAAAGCTGCGTGGAGTGATGATCGAGCAGCACGCGCCCCCGCACACCAGCCGTCTGTTCGGGGGTGTTCAGCAACTGTCTGCGCTGTCCGGCCATTCCCGGTCCTTCACACGAGTCCCGCACACGACCACAAGTCCGGCATTGACTGCCGCTGGATCGACACAGAGACGCACGAGCGGAGTCTAACCGCGCCGTACGGGTGGTTCCAGCGGTGGGATCGCGTCCAATTGCCCATGTCGGATATCGGAACGGCGAGTCGCGTGACGAAACTCACCGCGACTGGTTACACTCTCTCTCGTGTGGCGTCTCATCTTCGGGGTCCTGCGATCCTGGGAGATGCGCCGTGGGATATGGACAGTGTGTGCACCGGTCACGAACCGGCCTGTTGCGACGCGCACCGTTCATAGCGAGTTTCCGAATCACGAATCGGGAATCAGACATGTCTACCTCCCTCAGCGAGTTGTTGACTCCGTTCGAAATGTCGGCCGTTCCGTATTCCGCCGAGTGGTATCAGACACTCAAATCCCTGCTGGGAGAAGGCGCGTGCCGGCAGCTTGGCTTTTACGCCGTGCCGGACGATTTCCGATTGTCGATCATCGTCCCGGTGTTCAACGAACGGCAGACCCTGCCGGAAATCCTCGACCGGATTCGCGCCCTCCCCCTGCGCAAGGAAATCGTGCTGGTCGACGATTTCAGCACGGACGGCACGCGCGAGTTGCTGCGCGAGTACGAGGGACGCGACTGGGACGACGAGTTCAATGAACTCTCGATCTGTTACCACGACGTCAATCGCGGCAAGGGGGCCGCGGTCCGCACCGGCTTCGAACGCGCCCGCGGGGACGCGATCATCATTCAGGACGCCGACCTCGAGTACAATCCGGCGGAAATACCGCGCCTCCTGCAGCCGATCGCCGAAGGCCGCGCCGACGTCGTGTTCGGCAGCCGGTTCCTCGGCGACCAGCCGCACCGCGTGCTGTACTTCTGGCACTACCTGGGGAACAAATTCCTGACGCTGCTCTCCAACTGTTTCACGAACCTCAATCTCACCGACATGGAGACCTGTTACAAGCTCTTCACGCGGGACGTGCTCCGCACCATCGGCCCGAAGCTCAAGCAGGATCGCTTCGGCATCGAGCCGGAACTGACGGCCCGCATCGCCCGGGCGAAATTCCGCGTCTTCGAGATGTCGATCAGTTACCACGGCCGCACATACGAGCAGGGCAAAAAGATCGGCTGGAAGGACGGCGTCAAGGCCCTGTGGTGTATCGTGCGGTACGGCATGGCCGACTGATTTCATGTCACCGAACACTTGCTGCCGTTCCGTCTTCGTGTTCTTTGTGCCTTTGTGGTGAAGGATTTTTGCAATCGCATGGCTGCTGAGACGACCGGCAATCCGTCGCGCGATGAGCTGGCCTCGCAGTATCTGGACCAGTTGCTCTACACGCCGTACCGGATGCAGGAAGAGGCCCTGCTGGCCTGGTTCACGACCGACGACGGCGTGCTGGTCTGCGCTCCGACCGGCATGGGCAAGACGCTCATCGCCGAAGCCGCCATGTTTGAGGCGCTGCACACCCGAAAAGTCGCGTATTACACGACCCCGCTGATCGCGCTGACGGAACAGAAATTCCAGGAACTGCAGGCGGCCGCCGAGCGGTGGGGGTTCTCGCGCGACGACGTCGGGCTGGTGACCGGCAACCGCCGCGTCAATCCCGACGCGCGGTGCCTCGTCGTCGTCGCGGAAATCCTGCTCAACCGGCTGCTGCACGGCGAGGAGTTCGACTTCAGCCACGTGTCGTCAGTCGTGATGGACGAATTTCACAGTTTCAACGATCCCGAGCGGGGGATCGTGTGGGAGTTGTCGCTCGCACTGCTCCCCAGGCATGTCCGGCTGATGCTGCTCTCGGCGACAGTCGGCAACACGGCAGAGTTCCAGGTCTGGCTGCACCGCAGTCACGGCCGCCGGCCGCAGCTCGTGCAGAGCACCGAGCGCAAGGTGCCGCTCCAGTTCGAGTGGGTCGGCGAGCGACTGCTGAACGAACAACTGGAGCGGATGAGCGAAGGAGAGGAGCCCGACCGTCGCACTCCGGCGCTCCTGTTCTGCTTCAACCGGTCCGAGTGCTGGAACGTCGCCGAACAACTCAAGGGGAAGTCGCTGCTGGCCGAGGGTCAGCAGAAGCAGCTTGCGGAGGTGATCGACAAGTGGGACTGGAACCGCGGCATCGGCCCCAAGCTCCGACCGTTGCTCATGCGCGGCGTGGCCGTGCACCACGCGGGGCTGCTGCCGCGCTATCGGCGGCGGGTCGAGGAACTGTTCCAGAAAAAGCTGCTGTCGGTCTGCGTCTGCACGGAGACGCTGGCGGCCGGCATCAACCTGCCGGCGCGGTCGGTCGTGTTGACGACGCTGGTCAAGGGCCCGCCGGGGAAGAAGAAGCTGATCGACTCCAGCACCGCGCACCAGATTTTCGGCCGGGCGGGGCGGCCCCAGTTCGACAAGGTCGGCTACGTTTTTTCGCTGGCACATGAGGACGACGTCAAGATCGCGCGCTGGAAGCGCCAGTACGACCAGATCCCGGAGAACACCAAAGATCCGAACCTGATCCGCGCGAAGAAGAACCTCAAACGCAAAGCGCCGACCCGGCGCAGCACCGAGCAGTACTGGAACGAAGACCAGTTCCGCAAACTGATCGCCGCGCCACCGGGCAAACTGGCCAGCCGGGGCGAACTGCCGTGGCGGCTGCTGGCGTATCTGCTGCAGATCTCGCCCGACGTCGACCGCCTGCGGGATTTCGTCCGGCGGCGGATGCTGGAACCGAAATGGCTGGAGCAGGCGCAGAAGCGGCTCGACCGGATGCTGCTCGCGCTATGGGCCGGCCGGTTCGTGGAACTGGAGCCGGTCCCTCCGATCGCACGGCCGGAACGCCATGCTGCGGTTGGTAACCCCGGCATCGTGCGCCGCACGCGGCAGAGCGTCAGCGACGATGACGAGGAGGACGAGTTCGGCGGGGGTCTTCTGGACGACGCGGTCGCGCCCGTCGCTGCCGCCAGGGAGACCCCGCCCGAAAAGGAGCAGCGGTCCGACGAGCAGCCTCCCCCTTCCGACGCCAGGGTCGGTCTGTTCGGCACGTTGCTCCAGGAGGCGCTCGCCGAGGCAACCGAAACGACCAGGCCGCCGCCGGGCACGGCCGCGCCTGCCGAGACAACACCGGAAGACGCGCTCGCCTCGTACGTGCCGCATCGCGCGCTGCCGACCGGGACGATGAGCCAGTTGCTGCTGTTCCGCAGCGTCAATCCGATGTACGCCATTTTCCTGCTCGGACACCTCGGGCGGGCTGACCAGGCGGAACGCATTCAGGCGCTGGAGAGCGTGCTCGAACTCCCCGGCTCTCTGCTGCCACAGGTCCGCGTCCCTCAGCCGGACGTGCTGCCGCCCGGACCGCTGGCGCAGGGGTACCTCGATTCCGAACTGCTGAGCCGCGGCCTGGCGACGGCCGAGGAGCTCAATCCTTCACCCGAGGACGTCGACCGCCGCGGAATGTTCCGCGAGAGGCGGTTCGCGATGCCGCTCGCCGACAAACTGCGGCTGCTGTTCCTGTCCGAGTTCCCGGACGTGCGGGATTTCCGGATTACGCCGGTCTGGGTCGTCGGCGACCTGCTGCAGTTCGGCGGCGATTTCGACAAATACGTCCGCGGCCGGGACCTGACGAAGCAGGAAGGGTTAATCTTCCGGCACCTGTTGCGAATGATCCTGTTGTGCGGTGAATTCGCGCAGCTCGCGCCGCCGGAACTGGACCCGGCCGACTGGCAGCGCGAGCTGCGCGAATTGGCCGAGCAACTGACGGTGACCTGCCGCGGCGTGGACCCGGAGAGCACGGACAAGGTGCTGGAGAGCATGCAGCAGGGACCGGATCTGGTGGCTGGCGAAGGGCAGACGACATGACAAATCCCAACATTGACGCAGAGCGTGATCGACCGCCGGGTAATCAATTGCGGATCAAGCCTGATGGCATTCTGCAGTTGTTCGGCTGGATTGGCGAACTTGAGTTTTCGACGCCAGGCAGCCTCTTCTTTCGACTGTGGCGCGACGGTCGCGTCCACGGCCGACTGGAAATCGGATGGCTGGAAATTCACTATCCGTGTGAACCGGAGCCACGTGTTCGAATTCAATCGGAGATCTCGCAGGATGCCCTGGCTCGATTCCGGGCGATGGATCATCAGCAACGGGTAACGACCATGAATCAAGGCGTGACCGACGCCTTCCATCAGTGTGGGATTCCCCGGGACGAAACGTATTTCGCCACGTTTTTCAGTTGCGAATCTGAGCCAATAGTAGTTTCGTCCGGCGAGTCCGAGGACGATGAAGGATTGGTCTGCTGAAGTTGATCGGTTACGGATCATGGAGCGAAGGACTATGGAGCGCTGACTGACAACGACAGGAAGTGGAACGTGATATGGAACTCTCCCTCGGCATCCTGATCGGCATCGGCCTCTCCGCGGCGTGCGGATTCCGGGTCTTCCTGCCCCTGTTGGGGACGAGCCTCGCCGCCCTCTCCGGGCATCTCGACCTCGCGCCGGGGTTCGACTGGATCGGCACTCCGGTGGCGGCAGCCTGCTTCGGCACGGCGACCGTATTGGAGGTGGTCGGCTTCTACGTCCCCTGGCTCGACAACCTGCTCGACACGATCGCGACTCCGGCGGCGGTCGTCGCGGGGACCATCCTCACGGCATCGATGGTCGTGGACATTTCTCCCTTCCTCAAATGGACGCTGGCCGTGATCGCCGGAGGCGGCGTCGCCGGCACGATCCAGGGAGGGACCGTCCTGCTGCGCGGGGCCTCTTCGGGGACGACGGGCGGCGTCGGCAACCCGGTGCTGTCGACGATTGAGCTTGTCTCGTCCGCCGTGATGACAGTGCTGTCGGTCGTGGTGCCGGTGGTGGCCGCGATTCTCGCAATCGGGCTGCTGATTGTGGGATTCGCGATGTTTCGCCGCATTCGCCGCTGGTTGCGCAACCGGGGCCGCAACCTTGGACGGGCGGCCGAGCCTGCTGCTTGATTCGCGCCACGGCAGCGATCAAACTCACGACTCACCAAACCACCAATCGACCAAACCACTCCATCCCATGATCTGGGACCTCCACTGCCACCTCTCCGGCGTCGACGGCCAGACCCCTGACGAGCGAATCGCGCAGATCATGGTCTACGCCGACCGGATGGGGGTCGAACGGCTCGTGTTCTTCATGGGCTATCCCATGCTGGTCGACCCCTCGGCCGACGACCTCCGCAAACAGAACGACCAGGTCCTGCAGGCGATCAGCCACTGGCACGACCGGGCGTTCGGTTTCGCCTATGTCAGCCCGAAGCACGTCGACGCCAGCCTCGCGGAGATCGAACGCTGCGTCGCGAACGGCCCGATGGTCGGCATCAAGCTGTGGGTCGCCCAGCGCTGCAGCGACGAACAGATCGATCCGATCATCAGTCGCTGCGCGGAACTCAAGGCGGCCATCTTCCAGCACACATGGTACAAGGCCGGCGGCAACCAGCCCGGGGAGTCGACCCCCGCGGACCTCGCCCAACTGGCGGCCCGCCATCCCGAGACGCCCATCATCTGCGGCCACACCGGCGGCGACTGGGAACTCGGCATCCGCACGATCCGCGGCTACAAAAACGTGTCGATCGGCATCGGCGGCTCCGACCCGACGTCCGGCTTCGTTGAAATGGCCGTCCGCGAACTCGGTCCGGAGCGGATCATCTACGGCAGCGACATCGGCGGCCGCAGCTTCGCCTCGCAGATCGCCAAGGTGCAGGGAGCCGACGTGCCGGAGATGGGCAAACGGCTGATCCTCAAGGGGAACCTGCGGCGGATGTTGCTGCCGATTCTTGACAGGAAGGGAATTCGTGTCGAGTAACGATTGCAAATTGCCGGCATTCGCGCGCTCGCGATGGCGCGAGACGACGGCGAATTGCAAATTGCAAATTTGCAATTTGCACTCGTCAGTTGGCAATTTGCAATTCTCCCCGCCGTACCCGGGTCTGCCACGATGATCACCGACACCAATGTCTACCTCTCCACCTGGCCCACCCGCCGACTGCGGCCGGAGGACCCGACGCAGCTCGCTGAAAAACTCCGCGCGGCCGGCATCACCCAGGCCTGGGCCGGATCGTTCGATGGCCTGCTGCACAAGGACCTGACCCGCGCCAACTCCCGGCTGCACGAGGCCTGCGTCCGGCACGGCGGCGGCACGCTCGTCCCGTTCGGCTGCATCAACCCCACGCTCCCCGACTGGGAGGCCGACATCCCCCGCTGCCGCACGCAGTTCAACATGCCCGGCATCCGATTGCACCCGAACTATCACGGCTACACGCTCGACGACCCGCGCTTCGCCAAGTTGCTGGATCTTGCGGGCGAACAGAACCTGACCGTGCAGCTTGCATTGCGGATGGAG
>CAZWGW010000233.1:4389-9277 GCA_964633565.1 uncultured Planctomycetaceae bacterium | reverse complement strand
GAGCCGACAGCAAGATCGACCTGAACCGGGCCGGCACGCCGCTGTTGGAGATCGTCACGCAGCCCGACATGCGCTCGCCGGCCGAGGCCAAGGCGTATCTGACGGAACTGAAGCTGCTGCTGACGTACCTCGGCGTCTCGGACTGCAACATGCAGGAAGGAAGCCTGCGGTGCGACGCGAACGTCAACGTCCACGTCCCCGACGCCGCCGAGCCGAGGGGGTACGCGGCGACTCCGTTGGTCGAGATCAAGAACCTGAACAGCTTCCGCGGCGTCGAGGCGGCGATTGAATTCGAACTCCGGCGGCAGGTCGGCGAGTTCGAGCGGACCGGACGCAAGCTGGGGGACCCCGGCGTCGAAAAGGAGACCCGCGGCTGGGACGCCGACCGGGGGACCACGTTCGGCCAGCGCGGCAAGGAGGAGGCATCCGATTACCGCTATTTCCCCGATCCGGACCTGATGCCGGTCACTGTCTCCGCGGAGCAGGTGGCTGCGATTCGCAGCAGCCTGTGTGAACTGCCGGCCGCGCGGCGGGACCGATTTCGGACGAACCTCGGGCTGTCGGATTACGACGCTGGCGTGATCGTCAACCAGGGGCGGGCCTGGGCCGACTATTTTGAGGCGGCCGCGACTGTCTGCGGGGACGCCAAGCAGGCGGCGAACTGGGTCACTCAGGACCTGCTGCGGGAGACCAACGAACGCAGGGTTGGAATTGGAGAGTTTCCAATCAGCGCGTCCGTGCTGGGGGAATTGCTGCGCCGGATCGTGGACGGCACGATCACCGTCAAGGGGGGCCGCGAAGTCTTTGCCGCCCTGCTGACGGCGGCCGACGACGGGACAACGCCGACCATCAATGCGATCGACCAGTTGATCGACGCTGGCGGCCTCCGTGTCGTTCGGGACACGGCGGCGCTCGACGCGGCCATTGACGCGGCGATTGCGGACAGCCCCAGAGCGGTTGAGGATTTCCGCGCCGGCAAGCAGCAGGCCATCGGGGCGCTGGTCGGCAAGGTGATGAAGCAGGTGCGGGGTGCGGACGCAAAGGTCGTGCGGGAAATGCTCGCGCAAAAGCTGTCCGGGGGGTGATTTTCGCGCGCTGATCGTACAGAATCCCCCAACGCGCGCGTCCGCTCCGGCGTATCAGAGGTCGCACGTCCGCAACGTCACATCACCCCGTCGAATCCGTTCCAGGACGCCGCCATGTGGTTCACCGAAACTCCCTGGCCGCCGATCATGATTTTCAGCGCCATTGCCGCGGGTCTGGCGGCCGCCCTGGTCACGACGCAACAGGGACGATACGCCGTGGGCATCGTGGCGCTGCTGGTCGCGTCGCTCGTCACTTTCCTGGTGGAACAGCACATCGTCACGGAATCAGAACGGGTTGAGCAGGCCGTGTACGACGTGGCCGAGGCGTTTCAGCAGCGCGACGAGCAGCGGACGTTGAGCGCCTTTTCGCAGCGCGCACCGGAATTGCAGGTGCTGGCGATGATCGCGCTGCGCGTCGTGGAAGTCCGCGATGACCTGCGGATCACCGACTTGTCCGTGGAACTGAAAAACGAACAGACGCGTGCCTTCTCGCATTTCCGGGCCAACGGCACATTTCACGCACCCGGGTTTGGCGACGTCCGGGAGCCGACGCGGTGGGACGTCGGCTGGCAGAAGGAAGGGGGCGAATGGCGGATCATCAGCGTGGAGCAGCTCCATCCCGTCACCGGCGAACCGATCAACGACTACATTGGGTATCTGCTGAAACAGCGATGACTCGCAGTGGACGCAATTCAGTTCGCGCTGAACGGTGGTGGGAATATCGGCCGGTCGATCCGGTCGCGTGCGTTTCGCAGGCGCGACTTCAGTTGCATCAACACCAGGTCGCTCCGCGCGTCGACGTTCACCTCCTGCAGCACCGCAATGGCCGCCGCGGCCTCGAGCCGCAGGCTCCAGGCCAGCACGTCGCACAGCGCCCCCAGTGACAACTCCTCCGCGAGCAACGTCGCCAGGGCGGGGGTCTCTGCGAACTGCGGGTGCAGCCGGCAGAACAACTCCCGCAACTCGCGGCAGCGGTGATCACGAACAATGGCCGGCTGATGCGGATACTGGTCCGCGAGCAGTTCCAGGCGGCCGATGCGGTATGCCGCATCGTTCACTTCCTCGGCCACGATCCGCGCCCGACCAACGCCCCGCAGGACCAGGAGATACCGGCCGTCGGGGAGTCGCTCGTCCAGCGCGATCCGGCCCAGGCAGACGTGCGGTTCAATGGGCACATCCTTTCGCTCGTAGTGCGGCTCCCAGCCCGGCTTGAGGACGGCCATGGCGATCAGCCGATTTCCCGCGAGCGCATCGGCCGTCATGGCCCGATACCGCTCTTCAAAGATGTGCAGTGGCTGGGAGACGTGCGGCAGCAGTGCGGCGTTCGGCAACGGAAACAGCGGCGCCGTGCCGGTGAATCCTGCGAGGTCGGGGTGTGGCGGCGAAAAAGCGTTCATTCCGTCAACGCGTCTCCTGTGAGTTCGATTGTCGGGATCAGTTGCTCGTCGAGGGCCAGTCCGGCCGGGTACGCGTCATGCGGCCGGCGCAGCTCGTCAAAACACAACTGCAACTGCGTCAGAAACCGGTCCAGGTCCACGCCATTGAATCGCGGCCGATACGGCGCCAGGTACCGCGCGGCGGAGCCGTACATCTTTCGCGCGCCCCCCAGGTTCCCTTCGCCGAAGTGGAACAGCGCCACGGCGGCGTGAATCAGCCCCTGATAAAACTCGCGATCCTGTCCGAGCGTTTCGTTCCACAGTTCTTCAAGCACGTCGTGGCAGGCGAAGAACTCGCGGCGGTTGAACAGTTCGATCGCCTGCCGGAAACGCGCGTCCACGATGAACCCATTACAGTTACGTTCAATCGTAGCCGAAGTCGCCAGGACTTCGGGCGTTTGTGCCGACGCGGCACATTTGCACGACGGGCCGGTCCCCGTAAGATGTCCCGCACCCGATGCCTGATTTTAGCGCCGGCCCTGCACCAGCGTCCACCGGCGTTCCGCCGTGTTCCGCCAGAATTGGAAAGTCCGCCCGACCGTGCCGCAGACTGTCGAAGACGATCGGCAACACGCCCGCAAAGTCGTCAAGCTGCTGCAGAAGGCGTATCCCGACGTCAACTGCGCGCTGCAGCACGTCGACCCGTATCAACTCGTCGTGGCCACGATCCTCTCCGCACAGTGCACCGACGAGCGCGTGAACATGGTTACGCCCGCGCTGTTCCGCAAATACCCGACTCCCGCTGACCTGGCCGTCGCCCGGCAGAACGACGTTGAAAAACTGATCCAGTCGACCGGGTTCTTCCGCAACAAGGCGAAGAGCCTGATCGGCATGGCCGGCGGCCTGGTCGACAAACACAACGGCCAGGTCCCCCGCACGCTCGACGAACTGGTCGATCTCCCGGGAGTCGGACGCAAGACGGCCAACGTGGTCCTCGGTACGGCGTTCGGCATCCCCAGCGGCGTCGTCGTCGACACGCATGTCGAACGGATCTCAAAACTCCTCGGCCTCACGACCGGCAAGAACGCCGTGAAGATCGAACAGGACCTGATGCAGGTGCTGCCGAAGAAGGAGTGGATCAACTTTTCGCACCTCCTGATCCACCTCGGTCGCCGGATCTGCATCGCGCGCCGGCCGAAGTGCCCGGAGTGCCCGCTGCTGAAGGTCTGCCCGCGGGTCGGCCTTCCGCCGCTCCTTTGAGGTCCCCTCATCTCCTTATCCCCTCATCTCCTCATCGCTTCAATGCGATAAGGGGATGAGGAGATGAGGGGAAACCGTTGCACGGAGGCCGGTGTCTCTTTACTGTGATGACCACCGCCCCCGTCCCATCGCGACCTCCAGCATCCCATGATCCTGACCGGCAGCGAAATCCAGGCCCGGCTCGGCACCGACATCGCGATCGATCCGTTCAACCCGGCGCAGCTCAACCCCAACAGCTACAACCTGACGCTGCACAACGAGCTGCTCGTGTACGAGGAAATCGTGCTCGACATGCGGCGGCCGAACCGGTATCGCCGCTACGAGATCCCGCCGGAGGGGCTGGTCCTCAGCCCGAACCAGCTCTACCTCGGCCGGACTGTCGAACGGACCGAGACGCACAATCTCGTGCCGATGCTGGAGGGGCGTTCCTCGATCGGCCGGCTGGGGCTGTTCGTGCACGTGACGGCCGGCTTCGGCGACGTCGGATTCTGCGGATTCTGGACGCTGGAGATGTTCGCCGTGCAGCCGATCCGCGTTTATGCCGGTGTGGAGATCGCGCAGATCTTCTACCACACCCTGGAAGGGGCCGTCCGCGAGTACGCCAGCGAGAAGTACCAGCACAACCGCGACATCCAGCCGAGCCTGCTGTTCAAGGAATTCGAGTCGACTCAGGACCGCCAGATGCGGCTGTCGTTCGGGCAGGAGACGCCGGAATAGCGAAAATAGACGCTGGCGTCCGGTCGGTGCGCCGGTTAGGATTTGCGTGCATTGCGTCGACTTTGCTGACCCGATCCGACCGAGGAAAACCTATGCGCAGCGGTCCGAAACTCATTCTGCCAGTCCTGATTTGCGGGATTCTCATTATTGCCGAACAGCGGCCTCTCTCCGCCGCCGATCATGGCGACATGCCGGGCCTGGCGACAACATTCGGCCGTTCGGACGCCCAGATCACCGACTTCTTCGCCTTCACCCGCGGCGATAACCTGGTGCTCGCCCTGTGTACCGATCCGGCCATTCCCACCACGGTGACCGAATACCTTTACGCCAGCGACCTGTCGCTGGATATCTACATCGATCGGCACAGCAAGGTCCGCTACGACGATCCCGACGATGTGTAACAGTTCGGCGGCACGATCGTCCGCCCCGAGGCGGTCGTATCGGATTGCC
>CAZWGW010000233.1:0-4379 GCA_964633565.1 uncultured Planctomycetaceae bacterium | reverse complement strand
AATTTGACGACGAGGGCGAGCCGCACCTGAAGACGACCGGCATCGCACAGAAATACCTGCGCAACGCGACGTTCTTCGCCGGGCTGCGTGACGACCCGTTCATCCGCCGGCCGCGCGCGGGACGAAACGTCGCCGCCGTGGTGATCGAACTGCCGCTGGAGGCTGTTGCAAAGAGTGATTCGACCCTGCTCCTCTGGGCGACGACGACGGTACCCAGCGTCAATGGGCCGATCGGCGACCACGGCGGGCGGGCGCTGCGGTCAATGTTCTTCGCACCGACCGAGATCAACCTGCTCAGCCCGAAGCAGCAGTTCCAGCAGTTCGGGCTGGTGCCGGACGTCGTGATCCTCAATACGAGCCTCCCCTCCGGATTGCCCAACGGGCGGATTCCGACGGACGACGTTGTCGATCTTGTCGTCGACATCCCGGGAGGCACGCTGCCCGGTGAAGGGCCGACGTTTCCGACGGAGAACGACGTGCCGTTCCTCGTCGACTTCCCGTACCTGGCGCCGCCGCACTGACGCATGGCCGGCGACCAGACGGGAAAAACCGTGTCGGCGAATCACCTTGAGGAACGATCCGTAACGGCGGATGCACGGCGGGGGACGCTCGTCCTGGCGGCCGCGGCCGGCACGATGGTACTCGCCGTTGTCTCAACCTCGGTCCGGGTCAGCGGGACGCCCCAGGCGCAACCCGCTCCTTGTACTGCACCGGCCGACGTCGAGTCCCGCATTCGCTTCTACTCCGCTCAGGTCGCCGACAACCCCCGGCTGTACCCGTCGCGCGCGTTGCTCGGCAAGTCGTACCTCGACCGCGTCCGCTGGACTGGCGATGCGCACGATCTGGCGTCCGCGAGGGACTCCCTGCAGCGGTCGATCGAGGTCCAGCCGAATCTGGAGGCCTACAAGGTCCTCGCGGCGACGGCTAATTACAGCCACCGCTTTGAAGACGCGCTCCGCTGGTGCGACCTGGCGGCCGACGCCGCGCCGGGGGACCCGGCAATCCTGGCGATGCGAACGGAGGCGCTGCTCGCACTTGACCGGCCGGGTCAAATCATGCTGCTGTTGAAGGAAATCGAAACTCCCGACAAGTCATTCCACGCCATCGCCTGCCGCGGTATGTTGTGCGCCGCTCGCGAGGATCGCGCACAGGCCCTGGCCGATTATGAACTGGCAGCCCGCCTTGCGGCCGAAAGTCACCCGCAGGAACTCAGACTGTGGGCGCACATCGCGTCGGCTGCGCTCTTCCTCGATCACGGCCAGCCGGCGGAAGCCGAACCGTATTTGCGGACTGCCGAGCAGATCAATTCCGCCGACTACGACCTGCAGGTGCACTTGGCCGAATTCGAGGAAGGGACGGGCCGTGAGGCGGAGGCCCTGGCCCGCTACGAGCACCTCCTCACGCAGCGCTGCGACGCCGAGGTGCATCGGCGGGCGTATGTTCTCGCCGGCAGACTCGGGCAGATGGCGAAGGCCTCGCTGCATTACACCGCGGCCGAGCGACTGTGGCGCGCGGCGCTCGATCTGGGGGAGGTCTATCCGCTCGAAGGATTGGCGAAGTTGTATTGCGACGCGGGGCGCAACCTGGAGGAGGCAGTGCGGCTGGCGGAGCGGAATCTGAAGTACAAGCGGGACGCCTCAGCGCTGCAGACCCTGAAGCGAGCGGTCGAATCGCGTATGCGGCGCTGACAACTCATCGGCCGGCACAATGGCCTTTTGTCACAGATCGTGGGTTTGGTCCGCCCCAGAGGGAGCGCAACAGGACAGCCCAGGGCAACGCCCTGGGGACACGCGCCCCACGATACCATGCGTTCGCCCTGAAAGGGCGAAACAAAACGGGGTCCGGTGAACCACGGCCCCGGCGAACGCCCTCAATGTCGCGAGTGCGATCCGTGTTGTTGCGCCCTTTCAGGGCGGCCCTGCTGCGCGGGACGTTCAATACCCAGGGCGTTGCCCTGGGCTGCGTTGTCTTGCCCCTTCGGGGCAGACGCGCCTTGCGCTCCATCCATTGCAAATGCCCCCGGCGCGATCTCTCGCGCCGGGGGCGTCGTCACTACAACAGATTGACCACCTTCTCCGCCAGCCCCTTCTCGCCGAGGATGACGTTGAGCTTGCCGGCGGCGGCGATCTTCTCCAGGACTTCCAGTTCACGCAGACGCATGAGCACCGGGTTGTCCGCCAGCAGTTTGGCCGTGTTGGCCTGGCTGCGCATGGCGGCCGTCTCCTCCCGGCGGACGATGAGGTTGGCCTCGGCCGCCTTGCGAGCTTCCGTAACCTTGTTCATCAGGTCCTTCATGTCCCCCGGCAGGATTACGTCCCGGATGCCGACCGAGGCGATCGACAGACCGAGTTCCTGCGCCCGGCGGCGGACGTTCTCCTCGATGTCCCGCGCGACGGCGTCCTTGTCCGTCAGGAACTGATCGAGTTCCCGCGCGCCGACCACGCCCCGCAGCACGAGCTGCGTTTCGCGATACAGCGCCTGCCGCACATCGTCCGTCCGGCTGACCGCCAGGCGGGCGTCGGCGACGCGGTACGTCACGACCGCGTTCATGCGGAGCGTGACCTTGTCGGCCGTCATGATGTCCTGGCCGCTGACGTCGACCATCGTTTCGCGCAGGTCGACCTCGACCACCTTCGCGTCGGCCGTCCCCTTCCAGAAGGCGTACAGCCCCGGCGGGAGCGTATCGAGGTAGCGGCCGTCGATGAACAGCACGCCGACGTGGTCGCGCTCGACCGTGCAGACGTCGAGCACGCGCTGGGCCTGCACCGACCGGACGATGACCTTGAGGTCCTCGTGCTCCAGCCGAACCTGCCGCGCGTCGATCACCTCGACGCGCACGTCTTTCTGGCCGAGCCAGTAAGCATACAGACCGGCCGGCAGGACATGGCTGAAGCGTCCTTCGATCCAGACCAGCGCCCGCTGGTATTCCTTGAGGTCGAGGACGACCGCGCGGTCCTTGAGAGCGCCCGACTTGACGATCAGGTCGAGCTTTTCGTGGACGAGCCACGGCTCCCGCTGGCTGACGACGTCGACACGGACGCGGCCCAGCGGGTCGAAGAACCAGTGCGTGCCCGTGCCGAGCAGGCCGCGGAATTCGCGGTCGCGGAACAGCAGGCCCATTTCGTAGCTGCGGACCCGGCAGCGCTTCAGGATGAACATGCGATACCTCCCACACCTTGAACTGTGATGTCGTATTGAAGGGGTGGGACAGGCCGGCGCGGAGAGAAGTTCGCCTGATTCCGCTGCATGCTGAAATGATTGTCACCTGCATCCCTTTTGCTCTGCGCCCTCCGCGTCCTCTGCGGTATTCCTCATTGCCGCCGGACGGTGATGGCACCACAGAGAGCGCGGAGGACGCAGAGAGTCTTGTCGATTCCCGGCCGGGCACTACGACAGGCAGGCCAACGCAGTTAACGAACTCTCTGAACGAGGCAGACACGAGCCGATTTCGCCGCATCGAGGTGTCTGGTAGGATGAGCCGAAAGGAACGTGCTTATGTCGCTCGTGGAGGAAGCCTATCAGCGGGCCGTCGACGCGATGACGCCCGCGGAGAAGTTTGCCCGGATGCACGCCCTGAACAGTTGGGCGCGCTGGCACATTGCCCGACGGATCACGGAGGAGGAAGGACCGCTCCCGCCGGAAATCCTCAAGTGGCGGATCGCCCTCTGGATCTACGGCCGCAATCCCGAAAGTCGGCAGCTCATCGAGGAGCACCTGGCCCGTGTACGAGATCGATCAGTACCGTGATTGCCTGGTGCGGCTGGCGGCGATCCTTGAGCAGTGCGGGCTGCGCTACTGCCTGACGGGCGGCGCCGCGTTCATCGCCTGGGGTGATCCCCGCACCACGCAGGACGTCGATCTGGTGGTCGACGTCGAGCGACTCCGCCAATGCCTGCCGCAACTTTTGCCGCGGCTCAAGCAGGGTCAGTTCCTGCTGAACGAAGAGACGATCCGCGAGGCAGCCCGGTCGCAGCGTCAGTTTCAACTGATCGACACCGTTTCGACATTCAAGCTCGATCTGTATCCGCGCGAACTCGTCCCGGGACAGTTCGACCGTGCCGTGGAGATCGAGATTATGCCCGATCTGCGGATGCCGGTCTCTTCGCGGCCGGACCTGATTGCTGCCAAGCTCATCTGGATCAGCAAGGGGAGCCACAAGAGCCGCCGCGACGTGAAATGGCTGATGCGGGGCGCCACGGAAGAGGAAGCGGCCCTCGCCCGCGAATTCGTCGGCGGTCTCGGTCTCACCGACCTGCTGGAGGAGGTGCTCGCCGAGCCGGATGAGATCGACGCCTGACGGGAGCGACGCGGAAGGCGCCCTCGCAGCGGGAATGGGTCGGGTGTACAGATTTCAGTTTTGGCGGCAGGCGGCTGGTTCG
>CAZWGW010000232.1:0-9376 GCA_964633565.1 uncultured Planctomycetaceae bacterium | reverse complement strand
GTCACCCTCAGTGTGCACGGCGCGACCCAGGTCTGCCCGCCGGAAGAGGAAACCGACGCTTAAGCAACCGCGACGACGCAATTACCGCCCGAACTGCAGAAGCATTCGCGCTATCAGGTGCAGCGGATCCTCGGCCGCGGAGGGATGGGCGCCGTCTATCTGGCCCGCCATCGGCTGCTCGACCGCTCCGTGGTGCTGAAGGTCATTCGACCGGAACTGGTCAATAACGCTGCCGTCGTCCAACGGTTTCAACGCGAGGCGCGGCTCGCTGCGCGGCTGGCTCACACAAATATCGTCACCGTCTACGAAGCCGAGGAACTCGGTGCGACGCAACTCCTGGTCATGGAGTACATCGAGGGGATCGACCTGGCAGCGCTGGTCGCGCAGCGGGGCCTGCTGCCCGTCGCCGAGTCGTGTGAATTGATCCGGCAGGCGGCGCTTGGTCTGCAACACATTCACGAGCATGGGCTGGTGCACCGTGACATCAAGCCGGCGAACCTGCTGGTCTCCACCGGCGGGATCGTGAAGATCCTCGACCTCGGCCTGGCGACTCTGAAGGCGGGGCCCAGCGGTCCCGGTCAGTTGACGGCTGATCGCCAGTTCCTCGGGACGGTCGATTTTGCATCGCCGGAGCAGTGGGAGAGCAGCCGCGATGTCGATATTCGAGCGGACATTTACAGCCTTGGTTGTACCCTCTATTACCTGCTGGCCGGCCAGTCGCCGTTTCCCAGCAGCAGGTATTCAACGACCATGCAGCAGATGTGGGCGCACAGTCAGGCCCCGCTGCCGCCGATCCGCGAACTCCGTCCGGACGTGCCGGCGGACATTGCGGCGATCGTGGAACGGATGCTGGCCAAGGACGTGAACCAGCGGTTCGCGACTCCCCGCGAGGTGGCTGATGCGCTGGCGCCGTTTGTTGTCGACTGCAATCTCTCCGAGTTCGTCCGTACCACACGGCGCACGACCACGTCCCGCATCGATCTCTCCCGTGTCAGTTCGGCGGGCCTTTCCGGCCACCCGCCTCAACCGGTCACCGAGGAGCGCGGTGCGAAGCGCCCGCTGCTGATCGGCGGCGCAGCGCTGGCGTTGGTTGCGCTGCTGGTTTCACTCCTGGTTGTCGTTTTTAACGGGTCTCGGGGGAAGCCGCCGCAGGGGGACGGCGGACCGGCGGCCGGTGGGACCGCCGCGACGCCCGTGGTTCCGCCGACCGGGGCTCCGATCCGGGTCGGAGTGCTCCACTCGCGGTCGGACACGATGGCGATCAGCGAACGGCCCGTCATCGATGCGACGTTGCTGGCCATCAAGGAGATCAACGACCACGGCGGCGTGCTCGGTCGACCGGTGGAAGCCGTGGTCGAGGACGGGAAGTCGGACCCGTCCACGTTTGCCGCAAAGGCCGAGAAACTGATCACGCAGGACAAGGTCTGCACCGTGTTCGGCTGCTGGACCTCGGCGAGCCGCAAAACGGTGCTGCCTGTGTTCGAGCGGCACGACCACCTGCTGATCTATCCCGTGCAATATGAAGGGCTGGAGCAGTCGCCGAATATCGTGTACACGGGGGCCGCGCCCAACCAGCAGATCATTCCGGCCGTCAAGTGGTGCGCCGCGTCCCTGCACGCGAAGCGGCTGTTCCTCGTCGGTTCGGACTATGTTTTCCCCCGCTGCGCCAATGCCATCATCCGCGACACGGCGTCGGACCTAGGCTGTGAAATTGTCGGAGAAGAATACCTGCTGATGGGGTCGTCGGACGCCGCGCCGGTCGTCCAGAAAATTGTCGAGGCCAGGCCCGACGTCATCCTGAACACAATCAACGGCGACAGCAACATCGCGTTCTTCCGCGCGTTACGCAGTGCCGGCGTGACGTCGGAGCAGGTCCCGACGATGTCTTTCAGCATCTCCGAGCAGGAATTGAGCAGCCTCAGCACCAGCGACGTTACTGGCGATTACGCGGCGTGGAACTACATTTACTCCATCGACCGGCCGCAGAATAGGGCGTTTATCCCAAGCTTCCACGAGTCGAACGGCAGCGAGCGGGTGACGTCGGACCCGATGGAGGCCGCCTGGTTCGGCGTCCATCTGTGGGCGCAGGCGGTCGAGGAAGCCGGCTCCGACGACGTCAAGGCGATCCGTCAGGCGCTGCGCCACCAGGAATTCGACGCCCCCGAAGGGCTGGTGCGGATCGATCCGGAAACGCAGCACACGTCCAAGACGTTTCGCATCGGCCGGATCACGTCCGACGGCCGCTTCGATGTGATCTACAGTTCCGACAGCCCGATTGCGCCGCTGCCGTATCCCAAGACGCGCAGCAGAGCGGACTGGGATGAATTCCTGCTGGATCTGAAGCTGGGCTGGGGGGGAGAGTGGGCCAACCCGGGAAAATGACGCCGTCGACCCGACTGTTTTGCGATATCACAATTCCACCAGTCTCGGTTGCTTTAGGGCCGTCGCCCCCCGTATTTCCCCCACCATCCCCCGGCACCCCGCCACCATATACTCAAAATCATTCCCCGCCTGCAGCCACTGCACGCCGCAGTCGATCAGCACCCGCGCGAACTCCGGGTTCGCCCCGAGGCCCGATCCGATGAACTTGCCCGCGGCCCGTGCCCAGGTCGCGACGGTATTCATGGCCGCGATCACCTCGGGATGCGTCGTCTCCCCCAGCCGCCCCATCGATCCCGACAGGTCCTGCGGGCCGAGCACGAGCGAGTCCAGCCCCTCCAGTTTCAGGACATCATCCAGCTCGGCCAGCAGTTCCACGGTCTCCACCTGCACCGCCACGAACAGGTCACGATTCGCCTGCCGCAGATACTCCTGTTGCTCCAGCCGGCCGTACTGCATCGGTCGCCGCGGGCCGAACCCCCGCGTCCCCAGCGGCGGATAGCGGCAGGCAGACACAAACTCACGCACTTCTTGCGCCGTGTACGCTCGCGGCAGGATGATCCCCTCCGCTCCGGAATCGAGCACGCGCTTCACCCAGCCGACGTCATTGCTGGGGATGCGCACGATCGACGCCGTCCCCCCCGCGCGGGCCGCGATCAGATGGGCCAGCATCGATTCGGTCGTCGTTGCATTGTGCTCCAGGTCGATCCAGACGAAGTCGACGAAAGGGGCCAGCGCCTCCGTCACGGTCGGATCCGTCAGCGTGATCCCGGCTCCGAGGACAATTTCCCCGGCGCGAAGCTTCTCCCGCATACCGTTGATGTGCGTGCTGATCAAGTTAGAGTGCCTTATTGAGTGCGGGGACGACTTCGCGGGCGAACAACTCCAGACTGCGCGTCCAGCGTTCACGATCGTCCCAGTCATGGGCCGTCAGCACCAGCGTCCCGAACGGACCGACCTGCTCCCGCAGACCGAGCAACTGCTGCGTGACGTGCGGCGGGTCGCCGGCGATGACGACTTCGTCCATAAAGTAGTCCAGCGTGCAGTCGGCATCCGCCTGCTGCGGGTCGCGTTTCCACATCGCCACGCCGGTCGGGGCCGTCGCTCGCGTCAGGTCCAGAATGTACTGCAGGCACCTGCCGAGCGAATTACTCCGCGCCAGGCGTCGCGCCTCCGCCGTCGTCTCCGCGACGAACACGTTGCGGGCGACCGCCCAGTCCGAGGGTTGCGCAGTCCGGCCCGCCCCCGCGGCGGCGTCCGCGTACGTCTGCCATTGCACCCGCAGCGCGCCGGCGTGCAGCATGTGATGGCTGATGAACCGGAAGCGCCGCTGCGCGGCCGCCTTCAGTCCGGGCGATGTGCGGCTGATGCTCGGGACGTAGATCGGCGGATGCGGCCTCTGATACGGCCGGTGCAGATGCCCCACGCCGTACTCCGGATGCAGGTGCTCCCGCATCGTCACGTTCCAGAACCGCCCACGGATGTCGACCGGCACCTCCCCCGACCAGAGCTGCAGGATCATGTCGATCGCTTCGGCCACGCGG
Organism: uncultured Planctomycetaceae bacterium; assembly: GCA_964633565.1. Classification (GTDB taxonomy): domain Bacteria; phylum Planctomycetota; class Planctomycetia; order Planctomycetales; family Planctomycetaceae; genus CAZWGW01. The sequence continues at coordinate 5,453 of CAZWGW010000232.1, read as the reverse complement.
GCGCCGGTGTCGGCCGGCCTGACGCCGAACACCTCCATATCGGTCGGGATCGCCCCCGGGCCGAAGCACACCTTGAGCCGGCCATGCGACAGGTGATCGAGAAACGCCAGCCGGCCGGCGACGTGTACCGGATGGTGATACTGCAGGCAGACCGGCGCGGGGCCGACGCGCATCCGCCCCGTCAGCCCCAGGACCTTCGCCAGAAAGATTTCCGGCATGACAATGTTCTCGACGCTCGACGAATGGTGCTCGCCGACCCAGAAATCGTCGAAGCCGAGCGCCTCGCACTGCAGGGCCAGTTCCAGGTCCTCGTCGATGCACTGCGCGAGGGGTTTGGCCGGATCATGGATCGGCATCACAAACATGCCGCTCCGCAGTGGAGTCTCGTGATTCATGCGTCACCTGCCCGAACAAGGAATCCGTCGATCTCCACGCCGAGACGCTTGCCGTGCCGCCGCATCCCCGCGAGCGTCGCGCCGTCAATGGGGATGCCCTCCCGCTGCCGTTGGCGCAGCGTGCGGAACTCGAGTTCCCCCGGCACCAGCACCTCGCTGAATCCCGGCGCCGGCGGCGACGATTTGATGTAGGCGACCGTCTCATCCATCAGCCGGCGGAACTCGTCGAGCGGACAGAAAGCCGACGGGTCGATGACGATCATGCAGACGCCGTTCCCGAACGCCTCCGGACTGCGGCAACTGACCCCGGCCAGCGCGCTCCCCAGGATCTCGACGAGCAATCCAAGGGCGAACCCTTTGTGGCCGGCGGCTCCGCCCAGTGGCAGGATGCCGCCGCGCGGAGGACCGTAAAATGCGTTCGGGTCGTTCGTGGCGCGCCCCTCCGCGTCCAGAATCCAGCCGTCGGGGACCGGCTGCCCCTCGTTACGGTAGAAACGGATCTTCCCTTCCGGGGCGACGGACGTCGAAAAGTCCGCGAGGATGGGGTCGCGGCCCGTCGGCACAGCGTAGGCGATTGGATTGGTGGCGAGTCGACCTTCGCGGCCCCCCCAGGGGAGCACAAAGTGTCCGTGGACCGGCGAGTTGCACGTCGCCAGTGCAATCAGGCCTTCGTCGGCCGCCAGTTGCACCCACGCTCCCAGCCGCCCGACGTGGTGGCAGTTCCGGGTGATGACGGTCGCCGTCCGCTGTTCGCGCGCGATGGCGATGCCCGCGCGCATCGCCTGTCCCGCTCCGACGGGTCCAAAACCCCGGCCGCAGTCGACCACCGCCGTCGACGGGCCGGTCCGCACGATCTCGACTGTGGCATCGTGGACGAGCGATCCGTCGGCCATGAACCCCAGGTACTCGGGGATGCGCATCACCCCGTGCGAATCGTGCCCCATCAGGCTGCTGGTCACCAGCGACGAGACCGTCACCTCCGCCGGGTGCGTGCCCGCACCGGCCACTGAAAACAACGCGACGCCGAGTTGTGATACGGCCTGGGAGTGATATCGCCGGCTCATCGATGTCTCCGTTACCTCCCGCACACCGCCCTGTTCAGCGCCGGCATGAGTTCGTTGGCGAACAGCCGCATGCTGTGCACCCAGGCCTCCTTGTCGTCCCAGTCGTAACTCATCAGCACCAGCGTGCCAAACGGCCCGGTCTCTTCGACCAGCACCAGGAGCCGCCGCAGCACTTCGTCGACGTCGCCGGCGATGATCTGTTCGGTCATCAGGAAGTCGAGGTTGCACTGGGCGTCAGGCATGTCGAGATCGCGCTTGTAGATCTTCCGCCCGAGTCCCTTGTCGAACAGTCCGCCGATGTACTCGTAGTTCCGGCCGAGGGAATTCGTGCGGGCTCGCGCGACCGCCTCCCGCGTGGTGTCGGCAAGGAAGATTGATCGCGCCACCTTGAAGTCCTGCCGCCGCGGGACGCGTCCCGCTTCCTCCGCGGCCGCCGCGTACGTCCGCCATTGGTCGGCGACAACGTTGCCCGTCACGAGGCAATGCGCGATCGCCTGATATCCCCGTCGGCCGGCCACCTGCATGCTGTACGAATTGCGGCTCATGCCGGGCATCGAAATCGGCGGATGGGGTGTCTGGTACGGCTGATGAATGAAGCCGATCAGTCCCTCATGATCAACCGTCTTTTTCAGCGTGAACTTCCAGAACTCGCCGTTGTGTTCGTACGGCGGGCCGTGCGACCACAGGTCAAGGATCACGTCGATCGCCTCCAGCGCCATGCGGCCGCCATCTTTGGGGTCGACCCCGTACAGTTCCTGATCGGCCGTCACGCTGCCGTTGCCGAAGCACAGGTTCAGCCGACCCTTTGACAAGTGGTCGAGAAACGCCAGCCGGCTCGCCACGTGCGCCGGATGGTGCTGATTGAGACAGACGGGGGCAGGACCGAGCCGGATGCGCGACGTCTCCCCCAGCGCCCGGGCGATGAAGATCTCGGGCATCACGATCGTCTCATACTTCATCGTGTGATGCTCGCCGATCCAGAACTCCGTAAACCCGAGTTCCTCGGCCAGGACGATCAGCTCGAGGTCCTCATCGTACCCCTGCGACAGGGGCTTCTCCGGGGCGTGAAACGGCATGATGAACATGCCGTAATCGATGTGCGTTACGGTGTCGGGCATGGGGATGGTCCAAGGTCGTCTTTCACGGGAGCGAAAGGCAACTTTAACGAATCGCAATCGGGTTGCCGGGCGAACCGGTCGCCCCCTTGAGCCGGAGCGGACTGAACACGAAACAGAACTCGTGTGCGTCGTCAGCCGCGAGTTGCTCCAGGTCGAGGTTCTCGAGGTGATAGACGCCGTTCTTCGTCAGGTCCCACTGATGTACCGGGTACGACAGGTCCGCGCGCTCGTGCGGCACGGCTTCGATCGCCCAGGTGTCGGCCCCGATCAGGGCGACCTTGTGGTCCGTCAGGAATTTCGCCGCCGCCAGCCCGATTCCCGGCTCCCCCGCGCCGTAGGCCTCGTTGTCCTGCATCCACAGCTTGCCGTGTCCCGTCCGGATCAGCACGACGTCTCCCTCTCGAATCTCCAGTTTCGCCCGCTCCAGGCACGACGTCAGTTCATCCGGTGAGATCACATATCCCGCGGGGAGCCGGTCGTTGCCGCGCAGCGCGCACACATCCAGCAGGATCCCCCGCGTGAAGAACACGCCGGCGTTCTCCACGCCCAGTTTTTTCAGACCGTACGGATCGCCGAACTCCGACAGCTTGTTGCCGTTGTAGAAGTAGTCCTCGCCATTGATGCGCGCCCCGACGTGGCCCAGTCCGTCAAACTGCGTCCCGACTTGGCCGATCTCGCCACTGAACAGTTCGTCGTTCGAGACCATCTGGTTTGACCCGCTGGGGAGTCCCGTCGGCAATCCGGGGATCGTCAGGCTGAAGTGCCGTTTCCCTGGCAGAGGCATGCCGTATTCATACACACGCCCCAGTTGATAGACCTGCCCGGTCTGGATGAGCCGCGCGGCGTTGATCACGACCTCGGGTGTGATCCGATTGGCGGCCCCGCGCTGATCGTCGACGCCGAATGCGGACGGCCAGAACTTCTCGCCAATCGGGCTCGACGACGCCGGCTGCGAGTCACCCGTCGCCCACTGTGCGGCGCACGCCAGCGCCGCGCCGGCTGCCACTCCCATCACCACCTTCCACCAGCCTCCCGGATGCAGCGCTTGTCTCATGACGTCTGTTCTCCTTCGGTTGCTGTTTGTACCGCCGGCCGCACATGCAGTCTGGGGCCGATCGCGAGGGCGACAATCATCGCGACTGCAAAAATGCCGGCCATGCTGCACGCCACGACGGACAGGTTCTCATTGTCCAGATACCCCTTGATCCCCAGCCCGAGAAACACGATCGCCGATAATACATTCAGGCCCGTCAGCCACAACGGCGGCTGCAGCGCGGCCGGCAGCCAGCGGCGGTCCATCCAGATCGACAGCACGCAGATCAGTCCGCACGCCAGCACCCCCGTGAACAGATTGACCGGCGTCAGGATCGCCAGCAGCAGCCGCGGCTTCTCCACACGCAGCGGTTCCTCCAGGACGTCGAATGCGGCCGCCGATGTCGTCGTCGGCTCAAGCCCCGGTCCCGCCTGTCGCACGAACAGCCACACGAGAATGCCGAGCGAAATCGGCGCGCACCACGCGATGACGCCGCGCTTCAGCCGCTGCGCCCTGCGGTGCGTCCAGTCCCCCGCAAATGAGCGCACAATCTCGTCCGCAATGCTGCAGGCGATCTCGACCGTGCCATACAGCGTCCCGAGCATCGTCAGAAACGCCCCGACGATGTACAACGGCAGCAGCAGCGGGTGGATGCTCGTGACAAACCGCGCCTGCAGGTTGAGCAGGTTCTCTTCGTCCGGCACGATCTGCTCGCGGCCGAGGAACATCGCCCCCGACGCCACGAACACGGCGCTGAACGCCGCCACCATGCCGAAGCTGATGGCACAGTCAATCAGCGGCGCGTTGAGCCACTTCCGCACTTCGTGTTGCGGGTCCGCCGCAATCGCGTGCAATTGTTCGGGCGTCGCCCGGCCGGGGAGCACGCCCCAACTCTTTTCCCGCAGCCACGCCGTGTACGCCAGGTAATCGAACCCGGCGCCTCCGATCACTCCCACGTAGCGAGTCGTCTCCACCCACACCGAGTGCTGCGCGATCTTCTCCGGCACCCATTCCGGATATGCGAGCCGTTGCGGCACGACCCCCAGCAGCAACTGCAGCCAGTCCGGCTTGTACAGGACCAGCGTCACGCCGGCGCAGAACACCATGGCAAAGACGACCACCATCTGCACCCGCTCCAGCACCTTGTAGCCCCCCAGCGCCGAGAGCAGCAGCGTCCCGCTGAGGATGCCCACGCCCCACACGTAATCCATGCCGCCGTGCAACTGGTCGCGCGTGCCGGTGACCCAGGACGTCAGGTTGCCGAGCACGCCCGAGTGAAAGCTCAGCCAGATCGGCATGCACACGGTCGCCATCAGCAGCAGCGTGATCGGCAGCCAGCCCCGCGGCCCGGGGACTTCCAGCATCCGCTCGTAGGGATGCACGCCGGTCAGGATGATGTGCCGGCTCGTGGCCAGCACCAGTCCCCACTTGAGCAGCAGGATGATCGTGAACACGAACAGGATGTGGAACCCGAACAGCGCCCCGCCGCGCGTGGAGAAAATCAGTTCGCCCGTGCCGATCGTGAGCGACGCCATGATCGCCCCCGGCCCGAACACGCGCATCCAGTCGAGCATGGTGCGGGGCAGGCGCGGTCGGTCGGTCATCCCGGAACTTCCCCAAACGGCTCAGCGCCGGCCGCCGTTGTCGACGACGCTGCCGCCGAAACTGGAACGAGACGTTACCTGGTGGTCGGGAGAAGAATACGACCGGCGATGATACCAGCGGCGCCCCGCAGACACACGTCCGACGCCGCTTCCCGGCGCACGATCGCAACACCCGAGTCCGCGTCGCTTTGGAAGAAGTTACCCGGCCAGGATTCGAACCTGGACGAACAGGACCAAAA
>CAZWGW010000231.1:0-9379 GCA_964633565.1 uncultured Planctomycetaceae bacterium | reverse complement strand
GGGAGGAGCGTCCCTTCCATTTTCCGAAGAAGTGCCCCGAGTGCCATTCCGAGGTGGTGCAGGATGAAGGCGGCGTCTACATCCGCTGCATCAATCCCGCCTGCCCGGCGCAGCTCCGGGAGGGAATCCGCTTCTTTGCATCGCGCCAGGCAATGGACATCGAAGGCATGGGGATCAAGCTTGTCGAGCAACTGGTTGACGCCGGGCTCGTGACGAGCTTTGCCGACATCTACCGCCTGAAAGACCGCCGGGATGAATTGCTCGCTCTGGAGCGGATGGGGGAGAAGTCCGTCGACAACCTGCTGGCGGGGATCGAGGCGTCGCGGTCGCGCCCACTGTGGCGTTTGCTGACGGCGCTCAATATCCGCCACGTCGGCACGACGACCGCGCGAATGCTGGCCGACCGGTTGGGGACGCTTGACGAGATTGCCGGGCAGACGGAGGAGTCGCTGGCCGAGGTGGAGGAGATCGGACCGGTGATCGCGAAATCTATCTTCACGTATTTCCATTCGGATGCGGGCCGGCGGATCGTTGCCGAAATGCGGGAGTGTGGTCTCAATTTCGGAGAGCCGGTCAAACGCCGCGCGCCCTCGACGGACGGCCCGATTGCCGGCAAGACGATCGTCGTCACCGGAACGCTGGCGCACTTCAGCCGCGAGCAGATCAGGGAGTTTATCCATTCCCACGGCGGGAAGGCCGCGGGGAGCGTGTCGAAGAAGACCGACTTCGTGGTGGCTGGAGAAGAAGCTGGCAGCAAACTGGACAAGGCCCGCGAACTGGGGGTGAAGGTGCTCAACGAGACGGAGTTTCTGTCGCTCGTCGGTCAGCCGAAGGACTGACAAGCGTCCGGCGCACTGCGTCAGCCCGGGGCGACTGTTTCTGTCTTGCGCGCCTTCCTCAGGACGGCAATCGCTCCCAGAACGAGCAGGACCAGTCCGCCTGCCGCAACGATCTGGATCAGCCGGCGCATGACTGAGTCGCTGGATTTCGACGGCATTGGAGGGAGGCCGGCGGCAATGGCCGTACGGGAGACTTCCTGTGGAGCGAGGGCCCAGGCTCCGCCAGCCTCAGGCCGCCGGACAAGTTCGACGGCGTCGACTCGCGCCTGGCCCAGAATGCGGTCGGAATGCCGCGCCGTCAGGACGATGTTTCCGGTGAGCCGGGAGGATGCGGCGTCGGTCGTTGTCAATGGCAACAGTGTCTGGTCCTGCGACTCCAGCGCCGCGGTGCCCCAGTTGAGCCAGACTTCTGCAGGGGGTTCGGTCCCGCGGTCACTGGCGATCCCCTCCAGGACGGGCTTGCCATCGACTTCGATCGTGAACCGGAGGAGGCGCGCGGCCGACGCGGTTTCGGGCATTGCGCACATGCACGCGACTGCCAACGTCGCTGTCAGGAATCGCCGACAACTTCCCATGCGTGCTGAGACTCCAAGGTCACTCCGGCTTCTGCTCATCCGCATCCGGCTTCGACGCTTTGTCGGCCTTGTCGGCTCCCGTTTTCTCGATTTTGCCCAGCATGTGGCCGCCGACCTTGCCGTGCGCCCAGGTGCCGGCATAGCGGCCGTCGTAGAACAGGAGCCGGGCCGTGAACTGCTCCCCGACGAGCGGGATGGCGAGGTTGGTCACGGAGAGCACGGGCGTATCGCCGGCCCAGTTCATTCTGACCGGCACGGGGACCACGACGTCGATCTCGCCGTAGACGATGCGGGCATGGATCAGCCAGTTGTCGTCCTTCACCTTGGTGGCCCCTTTGATCTCATAGCGCTCAGAGCGGGCCGGCTTGTCGTCGCGCCCGTCGATCGTGAAAGAACCGACCAGGGCGCAGCCGTTCATCTGGTCGACAAAGGCCTGCTCCCGGTCATTCAATTCCGCGGCAGGGGCCTGCGGCTGGTCCTGCGCCGCAAGGGACCGCAATGCCGCAGTGGCAAACAGGGCCGCTCCGAACAGGGGGGTGGCTGACGAACGGGACCGACGCATGGCAGTGGCTCCTTTGAGTCAAAGCGGCCCGCGGAGGCATTCGGGAACAACGCCGGCCCCGATCGTAGCTCAGGCGGGCCGGGACAGACAATGGGCCGGAGAATGGCAATTGCCCGCAGCACCCCGCATGGCGTACGCTGCCGCCAGGACCCCTGCGAGTCTGCGTACCATGACAACTTCCAATCGCGACCCCGGTCAACCGCCCGGCACGCCCCCCGACGCCCGGATTGTCGGAGACGCCTTCCACCGCCTGTGTGACGTCATTGCGAAACTGCGCTCTCCCGACGGCTGCCCCTGGGACCGCGAGCAGACGCTGGCGACGATCAAGCCGTACACGCTGGAAGAGACCTACGAGCTGCTGGAGGCGATCGACGCGGACGACGACGCGGCGATCCGGGAGGAACTGGGGGACGTCCTGCTGCAGGTCGTGCTCGATGCGCAGATTGCGGCCGACGAAGGCCGCTTCGACATCGTGGCCGTCATCGAGCAGATCACGCGGAAGATGATCGACCGGCACCCGCACGTCTTTGGCGACGCCGCTGCGCGGACGGCGGCCGAGGTGCGGGTCCACTGGGAACAGGCCAAGCATCGGGAGAAACAGCGGTTGTCGCTGCTCGACGGCATCCCGGCCGAGTTGCCGTCACTCGCCCGGGCCGCACGGATCACGAAGAAGGCGGCGCGGGTCGGCTACGACTTCCCGCAACGGGAGATGTTGTTCGACAAGCTGCGCGAAGAAGTCGACGAATTGTTGCGAGAACTGCATCCCCACGGCGCGCCGCCGGTGGTCGCAGCCAGCGTCGAGCCGGCGCCGGTTCCGGACGAGCCGGTGGGCGACCCCGAACGGTTGTCGCGGATTGAAGGGGAGATCGGCGACGTCCTCTTCGTGCTGGCCAACATTGCCCGGCGGTGGGGAGTGAACCCCGAGGAGGCGCTCCGCCGGGCGAACCGCAAGTTCACCCGGCGGTTTCAGGCCATCGAACAGGGCGTGGCCGCCGCAGGCAAAACGATGGAGCAGGCGACGCTCCAGGAAATGGAGGCGCACTACCAGCGCGCAAAGCGACTCGAACCTTCGTGACGTTGGATGAACGCGCGTTGCAGAAGTTCCCGGAGTCAGTGCTCCGGGACTCCTGCTCGCTCACGTGTCGCAGGTCAGACCATGTCCTTCAAACGCTTCAGTGCGGCGACGCGCACCGTGGTGCTGGGGGGTTTGGCCGGGAACCACTTCATTTCGTTGCTGCCCGGGACCCGGCGTTCGCCCGCCGGAACGGCCTTCCGTTCTCGACGCTTGATCTTCATCAGCCCGGGCACTGTGAATATTCCGGGGCCCTTCTTGCTGAGCTGCTTGCCAATCATTTCCGACAGTGCATCGAAGACGCTGCCGACCTGTTTCTTCGTCAGACCCGTTGCCTCGGCGAGTTGGTTGTACACCTCAGTCTTTGACATGGCCTTTGCGGACGCGGCTTTCTTTGCCATCGTGGCTTCCTTTCTGATGATCTGCGGTACTGGGTCGCGGTTTTACGCGGGAAATCGCAGATAGTAGTAACGGCCCCTCGGCGCGTTGTCAATTCCCGCGCATTCCGGAAAATCCCAAAAAACACGGGATTTCTGACGCTGCCGCACGGGCGGCTCACCGCTCCCCGGGGCGCTGCCCGCAACGTCGGCGCCGCCTGACGCCGCGCGCGGACTCGACTACAATTCGCTGCGCCGCCCCGTACTTCACCGGATTGCCAGCCCACCATGGCGCACCACCACGCTCATGCGGAGCATGCCGCGACGCAGACTCGCAGACGGCTGACCGCCGCCGTGAGTCTGTCCGCCGCGTATATGGCGGCGGAAGCGGTCGGCGGCTGGATCAGCCACTCGCTGGCGTTGCTCGCCGATGCCGGTCACATGCTGTCCGATACGACGGCGCTGGGGCTGAGCCTGTTTGCCGCCTGGATCGCCGCTCAGCCGGCCACTCCGCAGCGCACGTTCGGGTTTCATCGGGCCGAGATCCTTGCCGCACTCGCCAACGCGGCCGCGCTCCTCGCCATCGCCGGGCTGATCCTGTTTGAGGCCTGGGACCGCTGGCATGAGCCGCAGGAGATCGGCTCGGCGGTCATGCTCGGCGTGGCGTTGGGGGGGCTGGCGGTCAACCTGGCCATGCTCGCGCTCCTGCACTCCGGCCGGCACGAGAGCCTGAACATCCGGGGCGCGTGGCTGCATGTGCTCGGCGACACGCTGGGGAGCGTGGCCGTCATTGTCGCGGCAATTGGCCTGCGCCTGTGGCAATGGACGTGGCTGGATCCGGCCGCGTCCGTCGCGATCAGCCTGCTGATCGTGTACTCGTCGTGGTCGCTGCTGCGTGCGACCGTGCACGTGCTGATGGAGAGTGCGCCGGCGTCGATCTCTGTCGACGATGTCCGGGCGTGCCTGCTGGCGTCTCCCGGCGTCAGCGGCGTGCATTGTCTGCACGTGTGGACCATTGCCAGCGGTCTCAATTCGCTTTCGGCCCACGTCGTCATCGACCGGGATCGGGTCGGCGCCGCGCAACTGGAGGAGTTGCGGCGCGCCGTGCAGCACCGGTTTCCCATCGGGCACGTGACGTTGCAACTGGAGCCGGAGGGATTTGCCGCCTGTCCCGACGAGGAGGGGGGCCGGTGCGAAATCCGCCGCGGCGGCAGCCCGGTGTGCGGCGGCGTTTCGTCCCCGGACTCCCCCCGCTGAGTGTCGTTGCCGCGATCGTCAGGACCGGCGTCCCGTGTGCGATTCCTCCCGGCAGACGTCAGGGTCATCAGCGGATGATCCGCTCGGAAATCCCCCGATGTTTCGCCAAATCGCCTGCAATCCGGGGTTTGACATCGCTGAAACCGGCGGGTACAGTAAATTGCGGCCGTTCGTAAACACGTCTGTGCAGGTCACGCACTGCTCCGGCCCCCCCCATCCCGGGACTGGCGCTACCGCACGATCGTATTGGGCGCCCGGTGCGGGTATTCCGTCGATGCCGATAGTGGAACAGATCACCATGCTCGGAGAGTTGGTTCCTTGCGGAGGCGGGGACCCGATTCCGCTGCTCAAGCCGAAGCTGCTCATCGGCCGGCGCAGCCAGTGTGACATCATCCTGGAGTTTCCGAACATTTCAGGACAGCACTGCCTGCTGGAACTGCTCAACAGCTACTGGCACGTGCGCGACCTCCGCAGCCGGAACGGCATCAAGGTCAATGGGCAGCGCTGCGACTCCCACTGGCTGTTCCCCGGCGATGAACTCACCATCGCCAAGCATCGCTACGAGGTGACCTACCAGCCGTCGGCCGATGCCCCCAAGCCGGAAGAGGAAGACCCTTTCGCGCTCAGCCTGCTGGAAAAGGCGGGCCTGATGCGGCGCGAGGAGCAGGACCGCCGCGTGCGGCTGCCGCCTGCCGCACGCCCCGTGAACGGTCACGACCCCGCCAGGGAGTTCTCCTCCGAGGAGAACCAGGCGGTCGAGTGGCTCCTGGGCGACGACCAGTGACGTGGCGGACCAGCGCAAGAAGAAGGTCCGGGTCGAATTCTCCAAGAACCGCCAGAAGCGGCAACGGTCGCAGGACCTGACCCGCGCGGCGCACCGCGACCTGGAAGCGCTGGAAGACCTCGCCACAACGGAACGGGTCTCCGGCAAAGGGGACCTGACGCGGCGGCGCACCGTGATCGCCGCCGGGGAGGCGGCGGACGGCGCAGGACCGCTGATCGAAGTCGACCTGGAATTGTGCGATGCGGGGCGGGCGCTGTATGCGATCGGCGCGAACCGCTGCCGAGTGCAACTGGACGATGGCCGTCAGGTCGACTGCGCCGTGCGGCGGCTGGTGCGGACGATGGCCCGCGATGCGCGGAACGCGGTCGTTGCCGGAGACCGCGTGCAGGTCCGGCTGACGGACGGCGGGAACGGTTTCGTCGTCCGCGTCGAGCCGCGGCGCGCAACGTTGTCGCGCGGTCACGGCGGCCGCGAGCACGTCATCGCCGCCAACGTCGACCTCGCGGTGATTGTCGTCTCCACGGTCGATCCCCCGCTCAAGCTGGGAGTGGTCGATCGCTTCATCGTCTGTGCCGAGCGCGGCCGCATCAAACCGGTGATCTGCATCAACAAGGTGGACCTGGCGGACGCCGTCGCGCTGCAACCGATTGCCGGCGTGTACGCGCGGATCGGCTACGACGTGGTGCTGACCAGTGCCGCCCGCTGCCTGGGCCTGGCGCGGCTGCGGCAACTGCTGCGGGGCCGGCAGGCGGTGTTCGCGGGGCAGAGCGGGGTCGGCAAGTCGTCGCTGCTCAACGCCCTGCAGCCGGACCTCGCGCTTCGCACCGGCGAGGTGAGCGGCGACAGCGGCAAGGGCCGGCACACGACCCGGGTGGCGGAACTGGTTCCCCTCCGCAGCGACGCGTGGGTGATCGACACGCCCGGCATCCGCCAACTCGAGTTGTGGGACGTGATCCCCGAGGAGGTGGAAGGGTACTTCCGAGAGTTCCGGCCGTTCGTCTCGCGGTGCCGCTTCCCCGACTGCACGCATACGCACGAGGCCGAGTGCGGCGTGGTGCGGGCTGTGGAGGAAGGACACATTTCGCGGCTGCGGTACGAGAGTTACGTGCGGATTGTGACGGGGGACGACTGAACGAGCGCAGAGGGTGGCGGGTGGCTGGGGCGCAGTTGCCCGTAAAAGTTGCACCGAGCGACCTTGCGCCTGGGACTGAGGATGTCTTTGACCTGCATAGCCCCAGTCGTGTTGGGATGCATCCCGAAGTGACCTGTTTGCCAGCGCCCCAGCCACCCGCCGTCTGGTAGTGGGTCAGTCTAATCGAGGGCCGGACGCGCAACGGCACGGCGGATGCATGGTACAATCCCCCCATGCCCACCGCGCCCCGCAAGCCGCTGCTGGTCAACCTGGCATGGGCGGCGGCGCTGGTGATGCTGCTGGCCGTGGGGTATGTGCTCAGTTACCCGATGGCAGTGCGAAGGATGGAGGGGGATTTCCACCTACCGGCATACATTCCAGTCGAGTGGCTGGTCGACAATACGGCGCTCCGCGAGCCGATTTACTGGTGGGCCGATCTGTGTGGCGCTGGTCGCGACGTTCGGAACTCTTGGGCCCGTCGCCAAATCTTGATCGACACAAGATGACCGCACTACCCGCCGTCCTCGTCGCTGGCCTGCGCGCGGGGGCTCCTCTATGATGTATGGCCCCGAAGCATTCGTCCGGCAGCGGACGAACCAACGACCCGGTAGCTCAGTTGGTAGAGCAACGGACTTCAACTGGAGTGCCCCGGCCGGAAGGCCGGAGGTAGAACCGCACCGTATGCTGGAACACCCTGAGAGCCGTCGGTACGCGAACGCGTGACAATCCGGCGGATTGGGCAATCAGCAGGAAACCCGCAAGGGGCTCCTCAGAGACTTGACGTGCGGCTCCCGGCCGAAGCGGCCTATGCCCGAAGCGTTTCGAGCGTGACGCCCTTCGAGGGAGATGGGAAAGTCCAGACCGCAACTGGAAACAGGCGGGTGAAAGCCCGTGCGGCAGGTTAATCCGTAGGTCTCGGGTTCGAGTCCCGACCGGGTCATTTTCTTCCATTCTGCGGGTCACCCCGGTGCAGCGGTTCGACGTCGTGGAGATGGGCTTGCGAACGTCGACTGCGTGCCACACGCCAAGCGGTTCTGCTCACTCCCGCAGCGCGGTAGACTAACGACGGGTTCCCACGATCCTTGAGGCGACGTCGTGCCCGCATCACCCGCACCGGCCGAAGACCTGATCACGTTCGATGAATTCTGCGTCCTCATCTCCGACGGCCAGAAGGCGGACCTCATTGACGGAGTCATCTACGTGGCCTCTCCCGACTCGAAGCGCGCGAATGAGATCACGGGAATTCTGCAGGCCCTGCTGCAGTTGTTTGTGAGCCGCATGAAACGCGGGGGCCAGGTCTACGTCGCGCGGTTCGCCTTCCAGTTGAGCCGGATTGACGCTCCGGAACCGGATGTGGCGTACGTCTCCGCCGCACGGATGCACCTCGTCCGTGAAGGGCGCATGGACGGTGGTCCGGATGTCGCGGTGGAAGTCGTCACTCGCGACAGCAAAACCCGCGACTACCTCCTCAAGCGCAGAAAATACGAAGAGGCGAGAATTGCCGAATACTGGCTGATCGATGCGGTCACGCGAAAGGCCCAGTTCTTCCGCCTGGGACGCGACGGCCACTACCGCAAGGTACGGCTGGAGAAGAACCGCATCTTCCGCAGCCGCGCGATCCCGGGCTTCTGGCTGGACTTGCGCTGGGTGTGCCGAGAGCGGATCGCGGATGTGAGCGAGTGCCTGGAGGCGGTGCTGGGAACTGCCGACAAGTAGGCGTTCATCCGCCATGATGTCGTGCGAAACAGTTTTTGATTTGAGGTGGTGTGGCGCATGATTTCCGTCAGCCAAAGCACGGGGGCATGGTCCCGCCAGGTGTATCTGGTTCGTGGCTACCACAACCAGAGTTACCCGCCTGCAATCGCCTACGATGCCGGGCTTCGCTGCCGGTTCGCGATTGTGTTGCAGAGCTGGCGAGACGACAGCCCTGACGCGCTATTCGATTCAGAATTTTTTCTCATGTTGGCCGGGAACCTGCGGAACTGCCTCGAATTCGACACGGAACTGATCACCACGCGCGACGGAATTGAATTCCGGTCGCTCACAAGTCTTGCGTCTGATTATGCGGCAATGAGCGACCTTGACTGCGATGCACCGGTGAGCATGCACTTCTGCAACGGGAAGCAACTCGTCTGCGTGGAGCGAACGGAGTTCTGGTGTGAATGCGGCGGGCCGGACATTTGCCATGACTCTTACACCTTTGCGTTCCACACGGCGACTGATCAGTCTCAGGCGTTTCTGTCCGTATGCCGGGCGGTATGTGCTGAGTGCAAGGCGACGGTCGTCGGCGAGCTCGAGGGAATTGCCTTAAGAGAGCCGTTCTTTCCGTGGTATCGCGCTCCCCTGAAATTGCTGGGAGTGAAACCATGGTGACACGCTGCTGAGCGGACGGAGCATGGGGCTCGCCCCTCCCCTTCAAGCTCCATCCGGATCCCCCGACGGCCCATACATCCCCGGCACCGGCACGTCATTCAGCCGCAGATAGACGCACAGAATCGCGCGGTGATGCACCGTGTGATTCAGCACGAAACTGCGGATCACGGCCGCGCGGGGCATTGTGAGCAGCGGCTGGCCGGCCTTGAGCAGCGACCACGACTGCTGCATCGATTCGTCGGTGACCGACTGCAGCGCCTTGCGGCCCGCGGCCACGTTGCGGTCGAACAGGTCCAGGATCTCCCGCACGGACTTCAGCTTCGGCGACTGGTACGGCGGGCCGCCGACGGGAGCGATGTCCCACTCCCGTTGCGCGAGCGTTCCCTCGACCCAGCCGGGGATCTCCGC
>CAZWGW010000230.1:4501-9392 GCA_964633565.1 uncultured Planctomycetaceae bacterium | reverse complement strand
GGATGCCACCTTCATCTGCTCGACGATGTTGCTCGACATGACCGTATCGTACGCTGGATCGGATGTCGGGAACGCGATTCGCCCGCCGGGGTTCCGGATTCCTGCAGTACCTATGGACCAGGTGCCGGGCGCAGGCTCGTCACCGATTCGATACACTTCGCGCATCGACGGCTCATATCCTCGTGTCTGGAATTCCACACCGTACAGCATGTCCGCCATTCGATTCTGCAATTTCGCCGCCTGTCTCCCGCTTCTGCTCCTGTCCACGGAGATGCCGGCGGCCGACGCACCCGCCGTCAGCGTCGTCTCCGTCCGCCGCGTCTTCCACAACGGCGAGCACAACGCCTTCACCGACCTTGTCCGCTTTCAGGACCGGCTCTATCTCACGTTCCGCAGTTGTCCCGACGGGCACATGGTGTTCCCGACGGCGTCAATCATCATCATGGCCAGCGACAATGACGGCCAGGACTGGCAGGAGGTGCACCGTTTCTCGGTCGCGAAACGGGACACGCGGGACCCGCATTTCCTCGTGTTTCGCGACCGGCTGTTCGTCTACACCGGCACCTGGTACTGCGGCGACGGGCCGCCGAAGCAGCGCGACCTGAATGAGCACCTCGGCTACGCCGCCTGGACCGCCGACGGAAGCGAGTGGCACAGCCCCGTGATGCTGGAAGGGACCTACGGGCATTACATCTGGCGGGCCGCGACGCACGGTGGCAAGGCGTATCTCTGCGGACGGCGTAAACGGGAGTTCGTCCGCATCGCCACGCCCGAGGACGATCCGGCCGTCCAGTCGGCGATCCTCGAGAGCGACGACGGTCTGGTGTTCCGGTACAAGGGACTGTTCCAGGAGGAATTCGGAGACGAGACGGCGTTCCTGTTCGAACCGGACGGGGCGCTTGTCGCCGTATCGCGCACTGGCGGCAACCGGAACTCACAACTTGTGCGTGCGGCTTCGCTGGATGAGCCGGTGACGCGACTCGACCTTGGACAGGCGATCGGCGGTCCGCTGCTCACGAAGTGGGACGGCCGGTACCTCGTCGGAGGCCGCAAGACCAGCGGTGGCTCACCCAGGACTGCACTGCACTGGCTGGTGGGGGAGCAACTACACGAAATTGCCGAACTCTCCAGCGGCGGCGACAACTCGTACCCGGGCTTCGTGGTACTGGCGCCTGGCCGGGCGCTGCTTTCGTACTACTCGAGCCACGAGCGCGACGACGCGGGCCGGCCGATCACGGCGATCTATCTGGCGGAGTTGGAAGTCGCCGACTGACGGAGCGCGGAGCGGCAATTACTCCATCTGCAGCGCTTCCTTGATCTTCGGCCAGGCGCTCGTCCGCGCCGCTTCGTACGCCTGCAGGTCGGCGTCCGACTCGGTCCGGGTGAACGTCGACAGCGCCTCGGCCTCCTGTTTCAGAAGGCGCATGATCTCGACCACTCGCTCAATGGCCTTGCGGTCCGGGTCGATGATCTTCGTCGCCTCGACCTTTTCCAGGTGCTCAATCGCCACGTCCGTGAGCCCGATCACCTCCTTCATCAGGCTCTGTACCTGTTCTGGAGTGTAGGCGCGTTTGGAGTAGCCGTCGGCGACCGAACCAATGTAGGCGTAGGTCACGTAGATGTTCTGCCCGGACAGGACGCCGATCGCCAGCAGCCACGGATCGTCGGCCGGCCTGGCCGGTTCCACAGTCGCCGGCGCCGGGGCGGGAGTTGCGCCCGCCTTGAGTTTGACGGCCTGGCGGTCGACCCAGCCGCGTTCCCCCTTGGCGTTCTCAACCCAGAGCCACTTGTCCTGCACCTTGCGGACCGAGAGTTCGTCCCCCGCCGCTGCCGTGGCGACGACCTGATCCTCGACCTTCAGTTTCAGTTCCGCCGATGCGACGACCACGTCCCCCGCGGCGGGGTCCTGTCCGAAGCACGCGGCCGCCAGCCAGAGCGCGCCGCACAGCGCCGCGCAGAACACGATCGATGGTCGTCGCAACATGGCATGCCTCCTTGAAGATCCGGCCGTCGGGCGCGGCCGCAGTCGGTCCATTGGTCTCAGTTCGACGGCGGAAGTGTGACAAAACCCGAAAAACGTCGCCAGAGGAAAACGGGCCGGCGGGACACGCCGGGATCGCAGCCGCCGTGCTCACGCCCTCGCGAGCGCGCAAGATGCAGAGGCGGAGGGAGCGGGCTGCCGCATTGACGCCCGAATTCTACGCGAATTCGGCTACGGGACAGCCGCCGATCAGACGGCCAGGTCGATCTCCCGCGGCCACTGCTGGTACGCCTCCCAATACGTCCGCTTGAGGGCGATCTCGTCGTCGTCCGCGCTCGGTTGTACGCGGCCGTTGGCGTCGACGCCGCGCGACACCACGGTGTGCTTGCCGGGCGGCAGCTTACCCAGGTCGATCGAGAAGAACCGCCAGCAGAACTTCGCCTGCGGCTCTTCGTCGATCTTTGCCGCGCGCCATCCGCCGTCGTCGACCTTCACTTCGACCTTTGCGATGGGGGTCCCGTCCCCCCAGACCGCACCATACGCCTTGCACGGAATCTGCCCGTCGACGGCGGCGCCGCGCGTGACCCGAGCCACAATCGACTTGAGGTTCATCTGGTTGACCGACGTTTCGACGAAGACCACTTCGCCCTCGCGCCGCTCCCCGCGCACCGTGACGTAGTCGCGCCCCATGAACCGCCCCATGTAGCGTGTGTCCCGCAGTTCGATCCGCCGCAGCCATTTGACATTGGCGATGCCGTACCAGCCCGGCACGATCAGCCGCAGCGGCGCGCCGTTCGCCTTTGCAATCGGTTCGCCGTTCCGTTCCCAGGCGAGCAACAGATTCATGCCGAGCGCATCTGTCAGCGACAGGCTGCGGCCGAACGGGACGTCGAACGTCGTTTCTCGCGGCGTCCCTTTGCGCAGCGTCTCCTCCTTGTGGTCGTGGCCGATGAAGACCACTTCGATCGCCTCCGGTTTGATGCCGCATTCCTTCAGAATCGGCGCCAGCGGCGTTCCGGTCCACTTGCTGTTGTAGACGGCGCCCATAAAGCCGGGCGAAGCGCCGTTGCCGGAGCATTCCAGCGTCATGAGCTGGTCCGCTCTGGGAAGCGCCTTGATCTCGTCGAGCGTCAACGTCCGCGGCTTGTCGACCAGGCCGGTGATCTCCAGGCGGTAATTGGCGGCGTCAAACTCCGGCTCGCCATAGTGCGACACGCTGAACACCTGGTCGTTCGGCGTGATCCAGCTGTCGAGCGTCTCCCAGTCGAGCGCGCCGGGTCGGGCCCGCGGCACGTTGAGGAACGGCACCGGTGCCTCGTCCTCCCCCTCGCCGGGAAAGACAAAGCGGGGATCGGACAGCCACGCCAGTGCCGCCCCGGCGGTGATGGATCCAGCCTTCAGCCAGTCGCGGCGCGTCAGCGGCAGGTCGCTCATTGTTTTTCCTTCGTCAGATTGTCGGGCGAGACGTGCACATCTTCCTGCACCGTCCCGCCGGATTCAATAGTCACCTTGCGGCTCCAGGCGAGTCCACCCGACGGGTGCATCACGTCCAGCGTATACTCCCCGGGTGGAACGTTTTCGAAATGAAACTTGCCGTCGGCCGCGGTGACGGCGTAGTACGGGTGGTCGAACACGAAGATCCACGCCTGCATCGTGCTGTGGTAGGCGCAGCCGAGTCGGATCGGACGTTTGATCCCCCCCGCGCGGCGGAACGTCTGTGTGTGGCTGTCGTCCTTCTGGATGTTGACGTTGAACGGGTCGATGCCGTCCCCGGTCATCACATTGTGGATCGACGTGTCGCTGTTGGTGAAGCGGACCGTATCTCCCGCGCGGATGGCAGTCGTCTCGGGCGTGAAGCGGTAGTCTTTCTGGTCAACAGTCACTTCTTCGGGCTTCTCGCGGGGGGCGAGGCCGCTGAGTGATTTGCCGCTGAGGCAGACGACCGCCTCGGCCAGTTCGCCCGTCTTGCGGTTGGCGACGTAATAGCGGCTGTAGCGCCACGGGCGCTGGGGGTCGGCGTCGTAGTGGATGACGCCTTCCACGGTGCTGCCGGAGGTGGCGGCAGGAGCAACGGTGTCCGGGTCGGCACATAGCGTTGCCGACGGCAGCGAAATGGGCAGCGCCGCGGCAATCAGGCAGAGCAGGGTGTGCATCGAAGTTGAGCAATCCAGCACGATTTGATCGCCGTCAGTCGTGGGGTCGAGAATGATTCGGGGATTCTAGCGTTCGGCTCTGCGGTTAGCGAATCGGGTCGCCCGGCTGCCGGTGAGTAACTCCTGGTCAGGAAGGATTCATGACGCAGTGCGTCACGAATCGCTCTCGTACCCTCACCGCAGCCCCACCGGCCGCAGCGTAAACCCCGCAGCCGTCCCCCGGATCTTGTTCGTCGTCGCGACGTAGCAGAACTCGTAAGCCTTGTCGCGCGCCAGGTCTTCCAGGTAGTGGAACTCGGCGATGTGCACCCCCTGCCGGATCAGCAGGTAGTTGTGCACCGGCATGAAGGACCCGTGCAGTCCGCGATAGGCGTCGGCCTGTTCGGCCGGCGGGCCATACTCCAGGCCGCTCGTGTCACTGCCGAGCATCATCGCTCCCTGTTCCTCGACCAGCCACTTGGCCGCTTCGACGGTGATGCCGGCTGAGTCGGCGGCGGCGATACGCTCGTGGTCCGCGCCGGTCTCTCCCCACAGACTCAGCGTCCCCGTGCGGATCAGCACGACGTCGCCTGGACGGAGTACGGTCCCTTGCTTCTTCAGCGCGGCCTGCAGGTCGCCAATTCCGATCGCCGTGTGCGGCGGCAACACGTCGATCCCCTGGCTGCCGGCCACGTCGATCAGCACCCCCCGCGCCACAATCGGCGGGATCGTCGCCGCGTCGCACTTCCGGGGACCCCAGTTGCCACCCCACTCAGCT
>CAZWGW010000230.1:0-4491 GCA_964633565.1 uncultured Planctomycetaceae bacterium | reverse complement strand
CTCGGACTCGGTGAAGCCGTTGTACCAGGGGTCGCCGTCCCCGGCGGTGGCGTGCGCCAGGCCGTCGATCTGCGTGGCGACGTTGTCGCTGATGAACAGCGCCCCGCTGTGCCAGGCGGTCCCCGTGCGGTTCACCGAGAACGGCAGGTCCCGCTGCCGTTTGACCCCCTCCGGCGTGCGGAACGACATGATCTCCCCCGGACTGTGCCCCGGCCACTTGTACGACGTGCGGTCGTACGTCACGCCGAGGTCGTAGGTCTTCCCCTGCGTGGCGAGCTTGAGCGCGGCAAGGCGCGAGGAGTCGTTCATCTCGTTGAGCGCGCCGACTTCGTCGTCCTTCCCCCACACCCAGCCCCAGCCTTTGCCGCGCTGCCACTTCTGCATGCCGGACGGCGCGGGATCGTCGGCCGAGCGAGCGGCGATGAGGCCAAAAGAGAACGTCGCGAGTGTCGTGAGTACGAGGAGCGTGCGCGTGCGGAGCGTCATGGTGAACTCCCGGTTCGTTGGGACCGATGATGTTGACGACCGGGATTGTCGCCGACGAAGTCCGCACGTGCCACCAACCTGAGTCTCAGCCTGACGCGAGTCGGCACGTGACCGTGACTTTCTCCGGAATCAATGGCAGCGGGCTGACGCGCGCCGCTCGCCGGGGTGCGGCGGCGCGCACCGCACCGTCGGCACCACGAGGCGCGCCCGCTGCGACGATGGGCGCTGGCTTGCGGCGCAGGGGAGGATTCGAGCAAGATAAGCCTCGACTCAGCGGGCTGACGCCCGCCGCTCGCCTGAAATCGAGGACATCATGCCCGACAAATACCGCGTCGGCGTCATCGGCGCCACCACCCGGGGCGACTATGGACACGGGGTCGACGCCGTCTGGGCCGAAATCGACCGCGCCCAGGTTGTCGCCGTCGCCGACGATCACGACGGCGGCCGCGCCAAGGCCCAGGAGGTGACCGGCGCCGCATCGGCCTACGCCGACTACCGTGAGATGCTCGAGAAGGAGCAGCTCGACATCGTCGCCGTCGGCCCGCGCTGGCTCAACCAGCACCGCGACATGTGCGTGGCGGCGGCCGAGCACGGCTGCCACATCTACATGGAGAAACCGTTCTGCCGCGACCTGACGGAAGCCGACGAGATCGTCCGCGCGTGCGAGATGCGGCACGTCAAGCTGGCGATCGCCCACCAGACCCGCTGGTCGCCGCCGGTCGACGTCGTGAAGCGCGAGATCAAAAACGGTCTGATCGGCAAGGTGCTGGAGTTCCGCGCCCGCGGTAAGGAGGACGCCAACCGGGGTGGCGGCGAGGACCTGTGGGTGCTCGGCAGCCATGTCCTCGACTTGATGCGGTTCTACGGCGGCGACCCCGCGACCTGCTACGCAACGGTCCTCAACAAGGGGCATCCGGCAACGAAGGCCGACGTCGTCGCCGGCAACGAAGGGATCGGCCCCCTCACCGGCGACGCGATCAACGCGACCTACACGCTGCCGGGGGGCGTGACCGGTTACATCGGGTCCCATCGGGGAGCCGCCGGGAGCCCGTCGCGTTTCGGCCTGCAGATCTTCGGCACGGAGGGTGTGATCGAAGTCCTCACCGGTCATCCATCGAACTGCCATGTGCTGCAGGATGGGTCCTGGTCGCCGGGCCGCAGCGGCAAGAACTGGGTGCCGATCACCTCGGCCGGCGTCGGCCAGCCGGAACCGCTGCCGGCGAGCGGCCTGCATGGCGGAAACGTGATCGCGGTCAACGACCTGATCGACTGCATCGAGCACCCTGACCGGCAGCCGCGGTGCAGCATGTATGATGCGCGGTGGACCGTGGAGATGATCGCCGGC
Organism: uncultured Planctomycetaceae bacterium; assembly: GCA_964633565.1. Taxonomy (GTDB): domain Bacteria; phylum Planctomycetota; class Planctomycetia; order Planctomycetales; family Planctomycetaceae; genus CAZWGW01. The sequence goes on along the minus strand of CAZWGW010000230.1, from coordinate 2,660 downwards.
GTGTTCGAATCGCACCGCGTGGGCGGGCCGGTGGCGCTGCCGCTGGAGAACCGCGTGAACCCGCTGACGATGTTGACGTGAGCCACGGCGATGGATACTGACTTGCCGACGGAAGTCGTCCGGCCGGAATCGACCCCCGAATCGACGGGCACGTGGCTCTGCGTCGCGGCCGGTATGCATCTGCTCCTGTGGGGCGTGCTGTTCTGGTATCTGTTCGCGTATGTGCCGCGGCAGGCAACAACGTTTCAGGATTTCGGAGTCCCGGTTTCAGCCGCGTCGCAGGCCGTGATCAGCCTGTCGGATTTCATGGCTGCCTGCTGGTATCTGGCCGTGCCGCTCGCACTGGTGATTGTCGTCGGCGTCGACTACCTGATCGTCTCACTGCTGCGCTCGCCGGTGGTGCGTGGAACGCTGATCGCATTACTCGTCATTCCGCCGATCGGCCTCGTTGCGTGGTGGAACCTCGTGCTGCTGCGCGACCTGAGCGGGTTGATGGAACAGTTGCGTTAATCAATGGCAGCGCGCTTGCGATTGTGACCGACGTCGGGTCGAATGCACGGCATGGACGCGCACACCACTCCATCCATCGGCACCCGGGAATCGCACGTCTCACGCGGAGCGTGGTTGTTCCCGGCCGTACTGTTCCACCTGCTGGCTTGGCTGGTGGCGTTCGGCTACCTGTGTTTCTATGTCCCGCGGTTGCGAGCCGTGTTTGAGGACGTTGGTGTGTCACTGCCCCAGACCGCGATGGCGATCATCCGGCTTTCGGGCTTTGTCGGTGTGTACTGGCCCGTCGTTGCCGTGTTTGTGGCGGTCGTTGTGATTGGCGTCGATTCTCTCATCGTCTTCCTGACGCGCTCGCGCACCGTGCGAACGATGCTGCTCGTCATGTTCCTGATCCCTCCGATCGCATGGTATGTCTCCTGTTACGTGACCATGAGCCAGGCGCTTGCGGCGATTGGCGACAAACTCCCTTACGGTGGATGATCCCATGGCGATGGCGCAATTGACCGGCGGGCGGGACGCTGTCCGTGCGGAGCAGCACGGCTCCACCGAGTGCCGCAATCCGGCCACCGGCGAACTCCTTGGCACTTCGCTTCTCAATACGGTCGAAGACCTCCGCCGTGCCGTCGCCGCCGCCCGCGACGCCCAACCCGCCTGGGCCGCCACTCCCGTGAAAGAACGCGCCGCGGCCATCCGCCGCGTGCGCGATCTCGTCGTTGAGCGGGCCGACGACCTGGCCGACATCATCTCGCGCGACAACGGCAAGACCCGCGTCGACGCGCTGGCCTCCGAAATCTTTCCCGCCGCGACCGCCGCCGATTTTTACGCCCGCAAGGCGAAGTCGTTCCTCAAGGACCGCCGGATAGCGCCGGGCAACCTCATGCTGGGGAACAAGCGGAGCCGGATTCACCGGGTGCCGTACGGCGTCGTGGGGATCATCTCGCCGTGGAACTACCCGTTCGCGATTCCGTTCTCGGAAGTCGTGATGGGCCTGCTCGCCGGCAATGCCGTCATCCTCAAGGTCGCCACGCAGACGCAGCTTGTCGGCCGGGCGCTGGAGTCATTGTTCGTCGACGCGGGGCTGCCGCCGGGCGTGTTTTCACACGTGAATCTGCCGGGCCGCGTGGCGGGGGATGCATTTATCGAAGCCGGTGTCAACAAGTTGTTCTTCACCGGCTCGGTCAGCGTCGGCAAACAGCTCATGGCCAAGGCCGCCGAGACGCTGACGCCGGTCGTGCTGGAACTCGGCGGCAACGACCCGATGCTCGTCTGCGCGGACGCGAACCTGGAGCGCGCCGCGGCGGGGGCCGTGTGGGCCGGCCTCTCGAACGCCGGGCAGTCGTGCGGCGGCGTCGAGCGGATTTATGTTCACGAGCGGGTCTACGATCCGTTCCTGAAGCTGCTCGGGGAAATGGTCCGCAGCCTGCGGATCGGGCCGGACGTCGGCGACCACGTCGTCGACATGGGCGCGATGACGACGCCCGAGCAAACGCGCAAGGTCCGCGAACACGTCGACGAAGCGCTCGCCCGCGGCGCGGCGATGTACGCGCATTCCGCGTGCCCGGAGGGTTCGGCAGGTAATTTCCTGCCGGCGATGGTGCTGACGGACGTCGATCACACAATGCGCGTGATGCGCGAGGAGACGTTCGGCCCGGTGCTGGGCGTGATGAAAGTCCGCGACATGGACGAAGCCGTCCAGTTGGCCAACGATTCAGACCTGGGACTGACGGCGTCGGTCTGGTCGCGCAATGTGTGCGATGCCGATGCGTTGGCGAAGCGGATTCAGGCGGGTGTGGTGATGATCAACGACCACCTCATGAGCCACGCCCTGGCGGAGACGCCGTGGGGGGGAGTCAAGCTCTCCGGCATCGGCCGCACGCACGGGCGGATCGGTTTTGATGAGATGACACAGGTGCAGTGCATCGTTCACGACCGGCTGGGGTGGACTCGCCGCAACCTGTGGTGGCCGCCGTACGGGCCGGTGGTGTATGACGGGTTGCGCGGGCTGTTGGACATGCTGTACGGCAAGACGCTCAGTGGCCGGCTGGCGGGGCTGCCGAAGGTTGTCCGGTTGCTGCCGCGGGCGATTCGGCGCTGATTGCAATGGCGGACGGCGCGGCAGAGTTGATGTGCGTCCCCTCAGCGGGCTGACGCCC
>CAZWGW010000229.1:0-9429 GCA_964633565.1 uncultured Planctomycetaceae bacterium | reverse complement strand
ATACGCGGGTGGCGCGGCTAATATGGCACTGTGGGGCGGAGCGAGCGCGGTCACTCAGCGCGAGGGCAAGGAGATCGCTTGGATCGAATACTTCGTCGGAACCGAAGAGCAGTATGACAAACGACCGCCGGAGGATCTCCCTCGCATGCTGAGCAACGAGTAGCTTAAAGGCGAATGAAATCGTCCTTCCGTACCACCCTCATTACTCATCGATACCGACTCCCACCCCCACCCCGCTCCCCCCAAGCTGCACCACCACCTCCCCGCGCTCATTCCAGATCGCGCTCCTCCCCGCCGACGCCAGCCCGCCCGTTGGCCCGCCGTAGTTGGCAAACGCCACGACCATCGAGTGCCGCGCGGCGTACGTCCGGAGGTTCGCCGTCTCCCGCTCGAACTCGGACGGAATGACGAACATGCTCGCCAGGTACGCCGTCGCCCCGCGCTCGGCCGCCGCCTGCGGATGCGACGGCCGGCCCGTATCGGCGCAGATCGCCACCGCCGCCAGATTCTCCCCCACCTGGACAAGTGGGTTGCGGTCCCCCGGCTGAAACACGGTCGCCTCGGCCGGCGGTACGACGCCGTCACAGCACGCGCTCGGCGGGAAGGCCCCCAGGTGGTGTTTCGTGTAGAGGTCGACACCGCCGTCGGGCGTTAGGATGAATGCCCCGATGTTCAGCCGCACGCCGATCCGCACCGGAGCACCGACGATGAGCGTCATCGCGTGGGCCGCCGCCGCGTCGCGGAGCGGGGTCAGTCGGTAATCGTTCTCAAAGAAGGCCAGTTCCTGCGCGAGGTCCAGCTCGTAACCGGTCAGCGACAGCTCCGGGAACACCTGCACCCCGGCCCGCTCCCGCGCCGCGGCCTCGACGAGTTGCAGGTGCTGTGCGAGGTTGGCGTCAACGTCCCCACGGACCGGGACGGTCTGGGCGACGGCAATCGAACGGCTGCGCGTCATGCCGACACACTATCAGGGCCACCTGCCGCGTCAATCGCATCGCCGTCCGCTCCCGCACCGACGTGCTCGTGCGCCGGACATACTGCTGGGCACGGCCCACAGCGGAAGCTATGCTGAATTGGTTGGGCCGTACTCACCCCCACTGCCCAAGGACCCTCAACCATGCGACAACGACTCAGTAACCGGTGGCCTGCCGTGGCCGCAGGCGTCATTGCAGCCACTCTGGCGGTGGCGTGTTTACCGGGCGTGGCGGCGGCTCAGCGACCGGAAATGAAGACGGAAACGAAGTCCGGAACAGTCGTCGAGGTGCAGAAGAAGGGACGGGGGCGGACCCTGGTCGTCGATGATTCCACCGGACAGCGGCACGAGTTTGTGATCACTCCGAAGGTCGCGCTGGAAGTGACTGCTCCGGGAGACGTGGGATTCGTGCAGGCCGGACAGTTCTTCTCCGCCCGCGGGACCATGTCGAACCAGAAGGTGTTCGTCAAGGAGTTGACGATCGGCATCGTGAAACCGCGCACACGGCAGGTTGCCGCCGGGTCATTCGAAAAAGCGCCGGCCATGACGGGCCAGAGCACCGAGTCGTACCTGGTGTCGGGATCGATCGTCGGCACACAGCCGGACCCGGATTACAAGGACTACCTGCTCGTGGGGCTCAACATCCGCGGCGCCGTCCCGCCGATCATGCTGGAACCGGGTTTCACCGTGACCGTCTCCAGTTCGGACCCGGACCTGATCGTGGCCGGCGCGCCGGTCGACCTGGAATTGGCGCCGCTGCGGGGCGGCAGGTTCACGCTCGTGAAAGCGAGCGTCAAGTTGCAGGAGCCGCTCAGTTCCGAAACGCTGCTCGGAAAGGGGAAGCCCGCAGCGGACAAGCCGGAACAGTCGCCCAAAACCCAACCATCTGAAGAGGCGAAGGGGGACAAGCCGGCCGGGTGAGGTCCGCCCGGGCACACTCCCGCGGATTATTTCGGCGGGAGCAGCTTCAGGGCCTCGTCGATGATTTGCGCCGGCTCGGCCATGCGCCCTGGACCAATCGACTGGCAACTGAGCCACCCGTCACCAGGTCCGACGAGATGCACGCCGTCGGACCGAAGTTGGGCGACGTTCCGTTGCACGGCCGGCTTGCGCCACATTTCGTTGTTCATGGCCGGCGCGACGAGGATTGGACAGGTGACGGAGAGCGCCCGGGTCGAGACGAGGTCGTCGGCGAGCCCGTGGGCGAGCTTCGCCAGTGTATCGGCAGTGGCGGGGGCAATGACGTAGAGTTCCGCCCGCCGGGCCAGCCCGATGTGCTCGCCGAGGAAGTGCTCCCGCGGCCGGAACATGTCGACATAAACGGGCCGCCCCGTCAGGGCCTCAAACGTCGTGCGGCCGATGAACCGGCGCGCAGACCGGGTCATGACGACGGTGACCTGCGCCCCTGCCTGGACCAGCTTGCTGGTGAAGTCCGCGGTCTTGTACGCGGCGATACCGCCGGTGACGCCGATCAGAATCTCGCGGCGGCTCAAGTCCATTGCAGATCCGGGTGTGGTGCGATGGCCTGGTCGTCTGGTGGATGTCGATCATCATACACCAAGCCACCAGGCGACCAAACGACCATCGCTGCCGGTCGCGGAAGGAACGGCGCCTCGCGGTCTCAGCGCGAGGCCGGTGACGCCGCAGTGTTACAGGTCGTCGAGCGTCGGACCGCCGTCGTCGCTGACGTCCGGCGCGTCGTCGACGGCCATGATCACGTTGTCCGAATTGTCCAGGAAGATCTTGTCGCTGAGGATTTCCTGAATGACGGTGTCCATTCCCGGCTTGCCCGGCAATTCCACGAGCGGCGGCGAGCCGCGGTTGAGCTGCACCATCCGCTTCTGGATGAGCGTCGACAGCTTGAACCGGCCGCCGACCTTGTTGACGATGTGCTCTTCCTTCAATTCATCGAGCATGCAATTCGGCCTCTCGTTGGGCGATGATTCCGCAGATTTCCCGCACGGTGCGGTCCAGATCGTCGTTGACGACCCGGTAGCGGTAGCGAACCGCTGATTGTAGCTCGTTGCGGGCCGTCTGCAACCGACGCTGGATCTCCTCCTCGCCTTCAGTCCCGCGGACCCGCAGCCGCTGTTCGTACTCCTCAAACGATGGCGTACTCAGAAAGATCGTTAGAGCTTCGGGGAATTTCTGCATGACGTTGAGGGCTCCCTCGACGTCCACCTCCAGCAGCGACCACGCGCCGGATTCACGTGCGCGGTCCAGTTCCGACAGGAGGGTGCCGTACCAGCGGCCGCTTTTGTGCACTTCCGCGCATTCCAGGAATTCGCCGCGTCGCCGGCGGCGTTCGAACTCCTCCGGGGGGATGAAATAGTAGTCACGGCCGTCGACTTCGCCTTTGCGCGGGGGCCGAGTGGTGGCCGAGACCGACATCACCAGCGGTACGGGGGACTCGCGCAGCAACCGTTGCACCACGGTCGTTTTGCCGCTCCCGGCGGGACCGGACAGAACGACGATCTGAAACGTCGAATCAGGCTGGCGTTCGTCGGTGCCGGACATGGCGCGTCGATCCACATCACTCCACGTTCTGCACGATTTCGCGGATGCGTTCAATGGCCCCTTTTGTGTCCACCACGCGCCGCGCAATCTCCACGTCGTTGGCTTTGGAGCCGATCGTATTGATTTCGCGATTGAGTTCCTGGCAGAGGAATTCCATCGTGCGACCCGTGCTCTCGGTGTTGTCGATGAGGCTTCGGAACTGTTCGAGGTGACTCCGCAGCCGGGTGAGTTCCTCGTTGATGTCGCTGCGGTCGGCGAACAGTCCGACTTCGCGGATCAGGTCGGCGGGCGAGAGTGCCGCACCGGCCTCGCGGAGCCATTCATTGACCCGCTCGTGCAGCCGGCGATGGTATTCCTCGACGACCTGCGGGGCCCGTGCGGCGATCTGTTGCGCGGAGGCTTCGATCTGTCCGCAGAGCTGACGCAATTCCGCAGCCATGGAGGCCCCTTCCCGGACGCGGAACTCATTGAGCCGGTCGAGCGCCACGCCGAGCACCTGCTGGACCACCGGCCAGTCCGACTGGTCGAGGAGTGCGGCATTGCTTTCCACAATCACCCCGGGCAACGGCAGGAGCGCGCTCAGGTCGGACGGGGGGGGCAGGTGCATTTCGTCCGCCACTTTGCGGACGTGGGCCCAATACTCGCGCAGCGCGGCGTGATCGATCGTATATGCCGAATGCGCATCGTGCCGGTCCACGCGCAGTTGGACCCCGATGGTCCCCCGCGCGACGCGGCTGCGGATCAGCTTCTCGATGTCATGCTCGAGGGAGAGGTAGGCGTCGGGCCCCCGCACGGAGACCTTCAGATGCCGGTTGTTGACGCTCCGCAGCTCGACGGAGACCGACAACCGCTCCTGATCGACCCGTGCCTCGCCGATTCCGGTCATACTGAGCAGCACGGGGGACCGTCCTCACTTGTCTTGCGGAGATGAAGTCGACGGATCGGGAACCGGGTTGTCCGGAGCGGGACCGTTCGCGGGAGGCGTGCTGGCGTCGCCAGGCTCCTGCCTGGTAGAGGGCGCTGACGGCGAGTCTCCGCCCGCCGCCGGTGCGGTTCCCGTCGATTCAGTGCCGGCCGGTGCCGATTCGCCGCCAGGCGCGGAAAGTGCTCCCGGCGAAGGCGACGGAGCTCCCCCATCGGTCGTTTCCGGTCCTGTTTCGCCGGCCGCAGTTCCGCCGGCCGTGTTTGACTTCTCCCCGGCGCCGGTTTCGCCGGTTGCGTCCGCAGCGCCCTGTGTGTATTTCGATCCCTTCGACGCGGCCCTGAGCAGGTATCCGCTGCCGCCGGCCAGGATCACCCAGCAGACTGCAAGCACGATGGTGATCCGCGTGAACACGTCGCCGGCTTTAGTGCCGAATGCGCTCTGGCCCCCCATGCCGCCGAATGCGCCCGCGAGGCCCCCACCGCGTCCCCGTTGCAGGAGGATGACGATAATCAGGAATGTTCCGAGCAGGAACAACACGACCTGCGACGCTTCGGCAAGAAACGAAATCACGGTCAGTCTCCGTCTGTGATCGGATGTTTTTCCATTCGGATCGCGCGGCCGCAGGTTACGACGCCCCACGCAATTTGATTCGCTCACGGGGCCTGACTATTTGGCAACGTCGACTGCCGCCCGGACGATCGGCAGGAAACTCTCGGCCTTCAGGCTGGCGCCCCCCACGAGGGCGCCGTCGACATCGGGTTGCCGCAGCAGTTCCAAGGCATTGTCCGCCTTGACGCTGCCGCCATAGACGACCCGCGTCGCCTCCGCGACCGCCGGATTGTAGCGAGCGCGAAGCCAATTGCGAAGATGAGCGTGGGCGGCCTGGGCCTGCGCGGGCGTGGCAGTGCGGCCTGTGCCGATCGCCCACACGGGCTCGTAAGCAACGACCGTGTCGCCGAATTCCGCGGCTTCGACACCGTCGAGTCCTCCCGACATCTGCCGGTCCAGGACCTCTTCGGTGCGATTGGCATCCCGCTCCTCCAGCAGCTCCCCAACACACAGGATGACCTGCAACCCCGCCTGACGCATGGACCGCACCTTGCGGTTGATCAGCTCATCCGATTCGTGGAGGACGTGCCGACGCTCGCTGTGCCCCAGAATGACCGACCGGCAACCGACGTCGAGCAGCATTTCGGCGGCGACCTCGCCGGTGTACGCGCCGGGGCGCTCGTGCCAGGCGTTCTGCGCGCCGACCGCGACGCCGCTCCCCTGGACCGCGGCGACGACAGCGGCCAGATAGGGAAACGGGGGGCAGATCAGGACGCCGACGCCAGGGAGCGGCGCGGGGACGGCCGCGGCGATCTCGCGCGCCAGCGCGACTCCCGTCGCCGCGGTCGTGTTCATCTTCCAGTTTCCCGCAACAATATACTGGCGCATCAGGACTCGCTCCCTCCAGCGGCCGGGATGGTCCGTCCGAACAGGCCGGCAAGTTGGCGGACCTGGGCCATGAGGGCGGCGTACTGGTCCGGCAACAGCGCCTGTTGGCCGTCGCTGAGCGCTTTCTCCGGGCAACTGTGGACTTCGATATGGACGCCGTCGGCCCCGGCGGCGATGGAAGCGAGCGCCATGGCGGGAATCAGGTCCGGTCGACCGGTGGCGTGGCTTGGATCGGTGATGACGGGCAGGTGCGACAGGCCCTTCGCATTGGGCACCATGGCCAGATCGAACAGGTTCCGCGTCGAAGAGTCGAAACTGCGGATGCCGCGCTCGCACAGGATGACCTGTTTGTTGCCACTCGACAGGATGTACTCGGCCGACATCAGCAGGTCCTGGACCGTGGCGCTCATGCCGCGCTTCAGGAGCACCGGACGGTTGGTACGGCCGACCTCATTGAGCAGGTTAAAATTCTGCATGTTCCGGGCGCCGATCTGAAAGAGATCGGTATACCGGTCAATCAGCTCGACCTGCCGCGGGTCCATGACTTCCGTGACGACCGGCATACGCAGTTCGTCGCCAACCCGGCGCAGGATGCGCAATCCCTCGTCGCCCATCCCCTGGAAACTGTACGGGCTGGTCCGCGGTTTGAAGGCGCCTCCGCGGAGGACGTTGGCGCCGGCCGCTTTGACGGCACGTCCGATCTCGAGCAGCACCTCGTCACCTTCGATGGCGCACGGACCGGCGATCATCGCGAGCGCGCCGCCTCCGACCCGCACGCCGTGCCCCAGGTCGAACACGGAGTCGTGCTCCTGAAACTCGCGGCTGGCGAGTTTGAACGGCTTGAGGATGGACATGACGTCTTCGACGCCGGGGATGGCGCGCAGCGGCGCATTCCGCAGGCGATCCTCCTCGCCGATCACGCCGACCAGGGTTCGCTTGGCACCCCGGCTGATGTCGTAGCGGAAGCCCATCTCTTCAATTTTCGCAAAGAGGTGCTGGAGCTGGGCCTCGGAACAGTCGGGTTTGAGCACAATGATCATATCAGTCACCAAAGAACCACGCGTCAATCAACAACGCCAGCCCGATTCCATACCCCCAGGGCCAGATCCAGCCGGCGATCCATAGCGCCACGCTGAGACTGAAAAACATGACCGCCAAAGTATACTTGAGCCATCTCGGTCGGCGGGACCACCACTCCAAGGGGCTGCGACGTTCAGGGAACTGCCGCATGGGATCAGTCCAGCGGCTCGCTCCGCGGGTATGAACCGAGCACCTCCATTCGGACGGCCTTGCGTTCCAGTTCGGCCAGGGCCTTCTTGATCCGCGGCTCGCGGACATGCCCTTCGAAGTCGAGGAAGAACAGATACCCGACTTCCGGTCCGCGCAGCGGGAACGACTCAATCCAGGTCAGATTGATCCTGCTTCTCTTGAACGACATGAGTGCGTCGGAAAGCGAGCCCGGAGTATGCGGGATCTGAAGCAGCAGCGCTGTCCGGTCGCGCCCCGTCGCCGCTGATTCCTCGTCGCCGATCACGGCAAAGCGGGTAATGTTATGCACATTGTCTTCTACGCGCTCGGCAATAATCTGCAGATCGTACTGGACGGCGGCCTGCTGGCTGGCAATTGCGGCGGCACCCGGTTTGTCGCGCGCCAACTGAGCAGCGGTGGACGTGCTCGTCACTTCGTGCAGACTCGCCCGCGGCATATTTCGGGACAGCCAGTCGCGGCACTGGGACAGGGCCTGCGGTTTGCTGTAAATCTCGACGATCTCGCTGCGCGGCGAGCGCGACATGAGATTGTGATGCACTGACATCTGGACCTCGCCGCAGATCCGCAGCGGCAGTCGGGTGAACATGTCGAGCGTGTCAACAATGCGCCCGTCGGTACTGTTCTCGATCGGCACGATGCCGTAGTTCGCATGGCCGCGGTTCACTTCCTCGAACACCGAGGCAATGGTATTGACCGGCACCAGGTCGGCGCTTCGGCCAAAGCGCTCAATTGCCGCCAGATGCGTGAAGCTGAACGGCGGACCAAGATACGCGACACGCAGCATCCGGATCTTGCTCCGCGCGGCGCTGATCACCTCGCGAAATACCGCCCGCAGGGTCGCCGGAGACAGTGGTCCCGGGTTTTGCGCTTCGACCCGCTGCCAGAGGTCCTGGTCAGCCAGCGAATCAAACAACTGCTCGTGGCGGTTATGCCGCGCCTGCAGGTGCTGGACAGTCAGTGCCGCACGCTGGTTCAGCAATTTGACGAGTTGTCCGTCGAGAGTGCGCAGACGACCGTCCAGGTTCCCTCCCCCCGACGCGGCGCGTGCCGCTCCGGGCTGCGCGGCTTTGCCCGGCTTCTTTCGGACGACACGCTTTGGAGCAGATTTGGCTGCGGGCTTTCGGACGCGCAACGCGCGGGCGTTCCGGGCCGGGAGCGACTTGGCCTTTCTCACGCGTTTTTTTGTCCGTTGCTTGGTCGCCATGAGGACCTTTCTATTGTGCTCCGTCCTCGACCTGTTCTTCCGTGAATTGCCACTATTGCGATCTGCCGCCCGGCTCGGACAGTCGTTACCTCAGAAGTTTATGCAGTTTATTGAGTTGCGCGCCAATTCGCACGTTCTGATCCCGATCTTGGTTCTTCGGTCACATCGAACCTGTGCTTCACGCCTGCTTGATGCGATTTGACCGGATCTCATCACATTCGGGATAACTCTCAATCCGCAAATGACTTGGATCATCCTTGTACAGACGTCAATTCGAGGTGTCAAGCGGCACGCCAGAGGGAACGACTTACCTTGGACCAAAATTCGCCCGAACCGCGGTGTCTGCCATTTTGGCCAACACAAGAGGCTCGAACGGCAATTGAATGCGTGCCTGTTTGGCAGTCGACGATGCATTCAACAGACACATGGATTCATAAATATTTGAAAAGTAAACAATTACGACTCAAATCTCTTCCGGGGTGTCATGGCATGTCGTTTGCGATTCTGCCCGAGCTGAAAAAATGGAGACGCATCAACCGCGATCAATTAATCGATTGGGCCGGCCCATGCCATCGATGGCATTCTGAGATCCTCGATGTGTGGCGGCCATGAATCGTCAACGGGTGCGAATACTCACTGAATTTGCCTGACAAACCGGAGCAACACACATGGCGGTTCAAACCGAGAAAATCATCGGCATCGACCTGGGAACGACCAACTCGGTCGTGTCGGTGATGGAAGGGGGCGAGGTCAAAGTGATCGCGAACCAGGAGGGGAACCGTTTGACTCCGAGCGTCGTCGCGTACACGGATCGCGGCGAGACACTCGTGGGCGAACCCGCCAAGCGGCAGGCGGTGACCAATCCACGGAACACCATTTATTCAATCAAGCGCTTCATGGGCCGCCGTCATTCCGAGGTCGAGGCGGAAGAGAAAATCGTCCCCTACAGGATCGTCGGCGGATCGGAGGACTACGTCAAAGTCGAGGCGGGGAGCAAACAATACACGCCCCCCGAAATCTCCGCCAAGGTGCTGATGAAGCTGAAGGACGCGGCGGAAAACTATCTCGGCCACAAGGTGAACAAGGCCGTGGTCACCGTGCCGG
>CAZWGW010000228.1:6448-9466 GCA_964633565.1 uncultured Planctomycetaceae bacterium | reverse complement strand
GCCGCAGTCGGGATCGGAGAAGACGAGCATGACGCGCCCGCCTCGCAGATCGGCCAATGACAGATCGCCGCCGTCGACGCGCGGCAATGTAAACTCGGGAGCCATTGCGCCGGCCTTGAGACCGCTGCGGTTGAGGCGGCTGCGGGCCAGAGAAGGGTCGGGCTGGGTGTGTTTGGAAGTCGCGCCGTTTAGCCGCGTCCGGGCACCGACCGAAGGTTGGTCGGGACGCGCGCACGGCGCGGCAGCAAGCTGCAGCAGCGGTTCTGCGCCGACAGCGAGATCACTGGCGATCTTGCCGGCGGCGTCGATGCGATAGCCCATCGGCGTCCCCTGGGCGCGGTAATGCGATGCGACCTCCATCTGTTCCTGCAACACGACTGTACACCGGATGTCGTACTGGTCGACGAGCCTCCGATTCGCGTCCACGTTTCCAGTCGTGACGATGACCGGCACGGCGCGGCCATTCGCTCCGTCGGTCGGTAGCGCGGCGAGGTCGGCGGCCATCTTTGTGCAGAAGCCGCACTTGGGATTGAAGAAGATCAGCAGCACATCCCGGCCGCGGAATTCAGACAGTTTGTGCTTCTGCCCCCCGAGGTCCGGAAGCTCAAAGTCCGGTGCGCTTGTGCCGACAGTCAGGCCGCCTGGATCACGGCGCGGCTCTTGCGGGCGCGCGCCGAGTCGCCCCTCAATCGATTCCAGCCGCAGCAGGATGCGGCCGTTCTGTCGGACGAGCTGATACCCGAGCCACGCCCCGACGGCCAGCATCAGCCACGGCAGGAGTGCCCCGAAGACGATTGACATCATGGAAGGTTCTCCCATACAGGCGTGATCCCACTATGGATTCGGGTCAGGGGGATAATTGTCCTGGCATGTGCCGCCGATGCAGGTTGTGTAGATTGGGCAGACGTTGCCGCAGGCGCCACAGTTGGAGGGGTCTTCCGGCAGATAGGCGCAATAGCCGCCGCACCACGTCAGGCCGGGGTAGCACTCGCTGCACACCCCATCGTTGCAGTACGGAGTTGAGCCGCCGCAGACGTTTCCGCAGTCACCGCAGTTGTTGGGGTCCCAGGAGACGGGGGTGCAGGCCCCGTCGCAGACGATCGCCCCCTCAATGCACGGGTACTCGCAACTCCCGTTGATGCACGCGCCGTATTCGTAGGAACCGGGTTCATCGCACGCGTAGCCGCAGGCGCCGCAGTTGTAGGCGTCGCTGGCCAAGTCGGCACAGTAACTGCCGCAGGAAGCCTGGCCGGCCCCGCAGCAGACGTAGTTGCCACAACTTCCGGCAATGCGGCTGGTGTTCTTGTTGCACGCCTTGCAGGCGGCCAGGCACTGCGATTGCTGCTTCCCATTGCGGCACCTGCAGAACGCCTTGCACGGGTCCTGTGCGGGGAGACCGGCGGAGGCGCCCGCCAGACCCAGCGGACTGAGGACCGCGCCCGCCAATGCGACGCCCAGGCGGCGTAGCGACTCACGACGGGGAAGCGGTTCCGCGAGTGATTTCGAGAATTCATCCCAGTGATTGATCATGGTGGTTTGCCTTTCGTGGTAGTGGCATGTGGTCGGTGATAGACGGTCCTACTGCCGGTTGGCCCCAGGCGACGAGATCGTCCCGTTGAACTCGCCAACCGTTGTCCCGGCCACGGTGTCGAACAGTCGCTCGCAGTCGAAGCCGCCGGTGGCGCCGACGAAGCGGCCGGTGCCGCCGGTGATCGTGGCAGTCTCAACGATGGAGAGGAAACCCGGCGCGATCAGCGTCGCTTGCCCCGTGAACTCGGCGTACAGTTCATCCCCGTTGGCGGCGGTGAATACGTACTCACCCACGGCGATAGAAGGACTCGGCGGCATCCTGCGATCCACGTCGTGGGGGATCGACACACTGAATTCACCGAGGTGGGATGCGTTTCCGGCTCCGTCGATCTCGACATGTACATCAAAGACCGGATCACCGATGATCGGAGTGATTGTCACCGTGCCTGCCACGCTGCCTTTGAAGGGCACCTGCTCACCGGCGGCGACCGGTCCTGCGAGAGCCAGGAAAGCAGCCGCTGAACGAGCGAGCGTCGCTGTGAGACTATGACGGTTCATCTGGTTTACTCCCCTTACGGTCTGCGTGATATTGGAAAAACATCGCGGCCGGCGCGCAGACCGAGCGCCGGGGTGATGCCCGGCCGGCGAGGGGCTTGCTTGGCGGTAAGGACCTCGCCGGCCGTTCTTGTTGATGCTGTCGGACAGATTGGTCCGATGCAGCACGTCTCAAAACTACCAGTCTTGAATTTCGTTTCCCGCAGGCGTCAGCGCCGCCCACCACAGGTTGTTGTCCATATTTGGCGCCAGCGACCGGACGCTGCCGTCGCCCAGGCACACCGGCATCCCCCCGGCGTGAGACGTCGCGGTCCGTCTGGGATCACAGTCGCCCGGAGCGGGCTGAACCTGGAACTTCGAGCTTGGGCCGGGGGGAACGGGGTTGCCGAAGTATCCGGCGATTGCAAACGACGCGTGGTACGGTTTGTACGGCTGATTCATGGGGGCCGGCAGGTCGATCACACTGTTCGCGCAGTAGGCCCAGAACGAGCCGCCGTCCAGGCCCAGGCTGTTGCTCGTGCAGCGCGCATACTTCTCGCCGTAGAAAATCGTATTCGACAAGCCATCGGTGATGTCGCGGAAGCGCGACTTGCTCTGCGGATTTCCGCGGACGGGAGAGAACGCCTGGCTGTTTGGCGCGTAGCACGATACGCCCCAGTCAGTCCCGTTGACCGTGACCACGCCGGATTCGGCGCTGGGATCCGAAGGGCACAGAAACGTTGGCACGGCCCGGCTGTAGACCTTGTTGTTGCCCGGAAAGTAGATCGCGACCGTTCCGGTTGGTAACGCCACAGCGCCCAGGGCGCTGTCGTACAGGTTGCGTTGCTCGAGAAACGGCAGCAGGTGGAAAAAGTGCTGGCCCCACACGCCGTTGTCGACGAGCGGAGTAAACCCCATGCCGGGGGGCAGGCGGTTGTACTGGTCATGATGCTG
>CAZWGW010000228.1:3957-6438 GCA_964633565.1 uncultured Planctomycetaceae bacterium | reverse complement strand
GTGTGGGCGTCATGGTAGTTCTGGACGGCCAGCCCGATCTGCCGCAGGTTGTTGGCGCACTCTGTCCGGCGGGCGGCCTCGCGCGACATCTGGACCGCCGGCAGCAGGAGGGCGACCAGCATGCCGATGATGGCGATGGTGACCAGCAGCTCGATCAGCGTGAAGCCGTACCGCAAGGCGGTCGTGACGTACTCAGGTCTGACTGGCACTGCGGCGGCCGTCGAACCGATGCGCGTTTTGTCCCGAATTGAACGAGTCATCGGTCGGACACCTTGTTCCAGCGCGTCATGTCCCAGACCCTGACGGTCTTGTCGCGACTACCCGAAACGAGCCGGCGACTGTCCGGACTGAACGCCAGGCTCATGACCATGCCGGTGTGGCCGCGCAGCGTGTGCCGCCGCTCCCAGGTTTCGGTGTCCCAGAGCACGATGGTCGTGTCCTCGCCCGCCGAGGCGAGCCAGCGCCCGTCGGGGCTGACCGCCACCGCATTGACCTGCCCGCTGTGGCCGCGGAGCGGAGGCAACTCGTCTCCACTGTGGGCGTCCCAGATCTTCACCATCTCTCCGGCGGTGCCGATGAGACGCTGACCGTTCGGCGTAAACGCCGCGCAGTCGCCAAAGCCGTAGTTCCGCACGGAGAGTGTGAGCAGTGGGGCCGCCGGCTCTCCGAGGTGCGCAGGATCCCAGCGCCAGAGCTTGACGGTCCCGTCGTTGCTGGCCGACGCGAGGCGCTCGCCGTCAGGGCTGAACTTCAGGCACCAGATGTCCTCGCTGTGCCCTCCGACGATGCCGATCACCTTCGGAGCTGTCTGGACGGATCGGGCGTCCCACACTGCGATGGCATGACGCCCTCCCTCCGGGATGGGTTGGGCACCCACATCGTCCACAACGAGGTATTGGCCATCGGGGCTGAACGTCACACTGTAGAGATGCTCGTTGGGCGTGGTAAAGGAACTCAACTGCCGCCCGGTGGTTGCGTCCCAGATGCGCGCGGTCTTGTCCCTGCCCACCGAGACCAGGCGGCGGCCGTCGCGGCTGAAGACGACCTTATAGAGCTGGCTGGGATGGCTCAAGGTGTGCCGGAGCGTCCCGCTGGCGGCGTCCCAGAGACGCACCGTCTTGTCAGAACTGGCCGACGCGATGCGCTCGCCATCCGGGCTGAAGGTGACGCTCCAGACTTCGTCGTCATGCCACAACGTCCACTGTTCCTGCCCACGCTCCGCCGGAGAGGCATCCCAGATCCGGATCATTCCGTCGCGATCGGATGAGGCCAGCCGCCGGCCATCCTGGCTGAACACGACGCAGCCGCCGAAGTAGGTGTGTCCGCGAAGTTTCAGAATCTCCCGTCCCGTCAGCGGGTCCCAGAGCTTCACCGTCTTGTCCTCGCCGCCCATGGTGGCCAGCCGGCTGCCGTCGGGGGGGCAGAACGTCAGTCCCATGATGATGCAATCGTGTGCGCGCCAACTCCGGAGCAGTTCGCCGGTCGCCGGGTCCCAGAGCTTCACCTGCCGATCGTAACCTGCCGTCGCCAGGCACCGGCCGTCGGGGCGAAACGCCACGGCGCTCAATACTCGACCATCCCCGTGTTTCTCGTGCAGCAGCTTGCCCGTCTGGGTGTCCCACACGCGCAGGACCCCACCCCAGCTTCCCGTGGCCAGCAGGCGGCTGTCGGGACTGAAAGCCATGGAAACCGCAAACGCCTCGTGCGGACCCAGGCGCTGGAGCACCTGGCCGTCCATCGCACTGCAGAGGAGCACGTTGCCGCCTTCGCTGCCGGCGGCGAGGAACCGGCCGTCCGGGCTAAACGCGACGCCATTCGCTGTACCGTGGACGCCCGAATTTCCCTCTAAACTGAACACGACCTGGCCCGTGCTCAAATCCCACACATTGACTGTACGATCCGCGCTGGTCGACGCGAGGCGTGTGCCTTGCGGATGAAACGCCAGGCTGCGGACCTTGCCTGTATGGCCCACGAGCGGAGGAAGCTCCGCGCCGGTCTCCACGTCGAAGAGTCCGATGGTCCCGTCTTCGTTGGCGGTGGCCAGGCGCCTGCCGTCAGGGCTGAAGGCGACGCCGCGGATGCCCTGGCCCCGCCCGTGGAGCGTCATGGGATCGACGCGGCACAGCCGTTGGAGGAAATGCCACTCCCAGTCGCGCAGGCCGAGCGGGCACTGGTCGAGAAGTTCGAGGGCGCGGCCCAGATTGTTCTCGGACAATTCGCGGTGGGCCAGGGCAATGCGGCCGAAGTACGAGTCGGTCTGCTCGCGGTTCAGGGCGTCCTGCAGGTCCGCCTTGGCCCGCCAGACGAGCACACTGCTGACGGCCAGCGTTGTGACGGCCACCAGCAGCGCCACGGCAATGACGGACGCGGTCATGAACAAGGCCCTGTTTCGCCGGGCCAGTTTGCGGAGGCGGTACCACGCCGAAGGGGGGCACGCCTGCACGGCCTCGTCGTTCAGGTAGCGCTGCACATCGGCGAGCA
>CAZWGW010000228.1:0-3947 GCA_964633565.1 uncultured Planctomycetaceae bacterium | reverse complement strand
GTCGCCACTCAGGTACCGCTCCACGTCCCTGGCGAAAGCGTTGGCCGTATCGAATCGACGGTTGCGGTCCTTCTCCAGCGCCCGCATCACGATCCAGTCCAGCTCCCCGCGTAACTGGGGGCCGAGTTTCTGCGGCTCCACCTGCTGCCGGCTGGCAATCGTCGACCGCGCATCTTGCGCCAGAGTGCTGATTCGCGCGCTGGGCCGCGGCGGCTCGTCCTCGCGAATGATCCGTCGCAGTTCGTCGTACGACGCATTCGACAGGCACTCCTTGTCGAATGGCGTCGTCCCGGTCAGCAGTTCGTACAACAGCACCCCCAACGAGTACACGTCGCTCCGCGTGTCGACGTCGACGGCACTCAGAGCCGCCTGCTCGGGGCTCATGTACAGCGGCGTGCCGATGAGCTGCGCGAACCCCGTGAACAGCGTGCGGTCCGTGAGCTGCTGCCCCATCGCCTTCGCGATACCGAAGTCGATGACCTTGACCAGCGGCCGTCCGTCCTGGATTGTCACCAGCACATTGGAAGGTTTGAGATCGCGGTGAATGATCCCCTTCTGGTGCGCATGCTGCACGGCATGGCACACGTCGACGAACAGTTTCAGCCTCTCTCGCGTCGCCAGCCGTTGCTGGTCGCAGTACTCGGTGATGGGAACGCCTTTGACGAGTTCCATCACAAAGTAGGGGCGACCTGTAGGTCCCGCCTGCCGGGCGGGATCCGGACCGGCATTGACGCCCACCGCACCTTGTCCCGTCCGGCAGACGGGACCTGCTTCGCCCGTCGTTCCCGCATCCAGGATCCGCGCGATATTCGGATGGTCCATCAGTGCCAGCGCCTGCCGCTCGGCCTCGAACCGGGCGATGACCTGGCGGGTGTCCATGCCGGGCTTGAGAACCTTGAGGGCCACTTTGCGGCGGACGGGTTGCAACTGCTCGGCCATGAACACCACGCCGAAGCCACCCTCGCCGATCTGTTCCAGAAGCTTGTAGGGGCCGATTTCGGTGCCGGGTCGTTCGGCGATCTCGCGGGTCAGGATCGTGACGGCGGGGGCGGGCTCGAGGAATGCATCGGGATGGTCATGGGCGTCGAGCAACGCCTCAATGCGGACGCGGAGTTCGGGTGTCTCCGCACATGCCGCTTCCAGGAACCGTACCCGGGCGGGACCGGCGGGAAGCTGCGACAGGGCGTCGAACAGGAATTCTTCATTCATGGCACGTTGTCCTGAAAACGTCTGCCGGGCGACATCCTCAATCAGGCAGACCGGACATCCATCAGCGCGCATTCGGCGCGGAAAGTCCCTCAGAAAACCGGAAGGTATCTCTGACCGACGCCTCATTCGGGAGCGTCTGGTTCGGCCTCCCGGAGTGCACACTGGAGCCAGGCGCGAGCGTAAGCCCACTGCCGCTCGACAGTTGCGGCCGACACACCCAAGGCCTCGGCGGTTTCGTCAATTGTGAGGCCGGCAAAGAAACGGAGCTTGACCAGTTCCGCCTTGGCCGGGTCCGTGGCCGCGAGTCGGTCGAGCGCTTCGTCGAGCGCCAGGAGTCGTTCCGGGCGCTCGGGAAGGGGCAGCGCATCGAGTTCGAGTTCGACCCGTTGTCCGTCCCCCCCGCGCTTCGCCGCGTGACGACGCCGGGCCGCCTGGATCAGCACTCGCCGCATCGCTTCTGCGGCCGCGGCAAAGAAGTGGGCGCGCCCGTTCCAGCGACGGGACCCATCGGGCCCGACCAGTCGCAGGTAGGCCTCATGCACGAGGGCCGTTGCCTGAAAGGTGTGGTCGGGCGCCTCGCGGGCCATGCGTGCGGCCGCAAGTCGGCGGAGTTCATGGTAGACCAGCGGCAGCAGTTGATCCGCGGCGGCCGGATCGCCCTGTTCGATTGCAAACAGGAGTTGAGTGACGTCGGACATCAGCCGGAAGTATAACTCAAGCGTCACCCGGAATCCTCATGCCGCTGGCAGTTTGCTCTCGTTCGCTCCGTCCAGCCCCTTGCCGCCTGACCATGGTGTCCAGCGTCGCATTCCACACAGGCGCGAATTCTTCTCCTGTGCGGCACTCGCGGGTTCCGACTGCAGCGATTGGAAACCGGGCGCGGGGCAGCCGTGGAGGATCAGCGGGCGACACCGCCGAGATACTGGCATCGCCCATCCGTTCGAGATAGATTCGGTCTCCCTCGAAGGACAAACGGATGAGCGATCGTTTCAAAGTGCGCCGCGGGAAGTTGCTCAGGATCATCCAGCGCGAGAAGGTCGATGCGCTGCTCGTTACAGCCGAGAAGAACGTGTCGTATCTGACCGGCTTCAGCGGCGACAGCAGCTATCTGCTGATCGGGCCGGAACATGAGATCGTCATCAGCGACTTCCGCTACGTAACGCAGCTCGAGGAGGAGTGCCCGGGGCTGGCGACGTTCATCCGGCCGACCGACGTCAAGTTGCATGAAGCCACGATCAAGGTGCTCAAGCAGGCCGGGTTACGGCGGCTGGGGATCGAGGGGCACGTGATGTCGGTCGAGCTGCTGGAACTGCTCAGCGCGGCGCTGGAGGGGTGGGAGTTTGTGGCCGTCAACAGTGTGATCGAGAACGAGTTGCGGGCGATCAAGGACGTTGACGAGATTGCCGAGATTCGCAAAGCGGTTCGGCTGGCCGAGCGTGGTTTTGAGTTCCTCAAGGCGACGCTGACGCCCGACATGACGGAGCGGCAGGCGGCATTCGAGTTGGAGCACGCCGTCCGCCGGATGGGGGCTGAGAAGTTGAGCTTTCCAGCGATTGTGGCTGTCGGAGACCGGGCTGCCTTGCCGCACTACCGTCCCGGTGTACGGCGGATCGATGCTGATGGGCTGCTGCTGGTCGACTGGGGCGTTCAGACGGCCGCTCGCTACAAGTCGGACCTGACCCGCACCCTCGTGACCGGTAAGACCAGCGCGAAACTGGAGAAGGTATACAACACAGTCCTGGCAGCACAGCAGGCAGCAATTGCCGGAATTCGTGCGGGCGTCAAATGTTGCGACGTCGACAAGAAGGCCCGCGATGTGATTGACCAAGCCGGATACGGGAAGCGGTTCGGTCACGGCCTGGGTCACGGAATCGGACTGGATATCCATGAACAGCCACGCTTTGCGCCGAATTCGCCAACGGAATTGAAGGCCGGCATGGTTGTCACGGTCGAGCCGGGCATTTATCTTCCGGGATGGGGTGGGGTGAGAATCGAAGACGATGTCCTTGTGACCCGGGATGGCTGCGAAGTCCTGTCCGCCTCGCTTCCCAAGCGGCTCGACGATATGTTCCTCGCGATTTAAGCCGGTTCCCGATTTGACGAACCGTTGCGACAACGACCTGTCGCAACTTCTCTCAATACAACCACGAAGGTTTGAATCCATGTCC
Organism: uncultured Planctomycetaceae bacterium; assembly: GCA_964633565.1. Classification (GTDB taxonomy): domain Bacteria; phylum Planctomycetota; class Planctomycetia; order Planctomycetales; family Planctomycetaceae; genus CAZWGW01. Next base: position 570 of record CAZWGW010000228.1, on the reverse strand, counting down.
GATGAGGCGCCGGAGTCGTTCGACCTCGACCGACTGCAGAAGCTCGTGGAGTTGATGGAGAAACACGACCTGCGGGAGGTCAAACTGAAACGTGGCAACCAGAAGTGGATCCTTCGCCGCGGACCGCAGGAGGTGCTGCAAATGGCTCCGGCGACGGGCGTCGTGAGCATGCCGTTGGCGGCCCCCGCAGCGGCACATGCCCCTTCTACGGCGGCCGCCCCTGCGGCGGCGGCCGGCGGCGGCGACGGCCTGCAGGAGATAAAAAGTCCGATGGTCGGGACGTTCTACCGCTCCCCGAGCCCGGGCGAACCTGCGTTTGTGAAGGAGGGGGACCGCGTCGGCCGCGAGAGCGTGGTCTGCCTGGTGGAGGCGATGAAGTTCTTCAATCAGATCAAGGCGGAACTGTCCGGCACAATCGTGAAGGTGCTGGTCAACGACGGAGATCCCGTGGATTACGGACAGGCGCTGTTCAAAGTCAAACCGGAGTAACGCGCCATGTTCCAACGGATCCTGATCGCCAACCGGGGCGAGATTGCGCTACGGATCATCCGCGCCTGCAAGGAACTCGGC
>CAZWGW010000227.1:7502-9475 GCA_964633565.1 uncultured Planctomycetaceae bacterium | reverse complement strand
GGTTCGCGCTGCAACTCGTGCTGTCAAAGCTGGTTCTGCTCAGCAAATTCAGCTTCAGCCTCCGCGAGATCCTGTCGGACGCCCTCGGGCTGGCGATCAGTCTTGTGGGCCTCGTGCTGACGACCCAGGCTGCCGCCGAGAACTCGACGTTTACGCAGAGTCCCTTCGCCGTGCTGTCGGCCGCGGCAGTCGGCATCCTTGTGGGATTGATGCATTACCGCTGGGGGCAGTCGCAGGAACTGGCGGCCGTCGAAGGCCGTCGAAAGAAAGCAGCGACCACGCCTCCCCCCTCCTGAATGCCGCGCCGGACAGGGTGAGTGCGATTCGGTCGCGTCGGCTCAAGGATCGCGGAACCAGTCGGCCGGCACGTCCAGCGACCAGACTTCGCTGCTGAGCGGCTGGGCATGCCCGCCGGCGACCCAGAGTTTGTCCTGAAAGACGAAGACCGAGTGCTCGTGCCGTTCCTTCCAGATCACGCGGGATTCGAGGCGTGCCCAGTCCTTTCCATCCCGCGAATACCAGACATCCCCCCAGTTCTGTGAGGGGTTGTTGGACCATCCACCAATTACCCACATCCGATCGCGGTAGGTCGCTGCCGAGAACCAGAGCCGCGGATGCCACGGGGCGGCATCCGTCACGCGTTCCCAGTGCGCGCCGTCGGTCGAAGTCCAGACGTCGTTAAGCGCCTGGTAATTCGGCACATAGTTCCCGCCGCCAAGAACGTACATGCGATCCTTGAGCACCACGGCCTGATGGTACGCGCGGGGAGACCACGCGGCATGTTCTGTGACGCGCGTCCATTCGCGACCATCGGTCGAGGACCACACGTCGTTCTTGAGGCTGCCGTCATCGCCAAAGTAATAATCTTCCGTGCCACCCAGCAGCCACATCCTGCCCTTGAAGACGAGCACCGCGGCCGCCAGCCGGGGCGTCCACCCGGCATGCGGTGTGGCCTGGTCCCAGTGGACGCCGTCGGTCGAGGACCAGACTTCGTTCCCGGCGGAGTGATCCGGAAGGCGGCCGTTGTACCAGCCCCCCATCATCCACATCCGATCGTCAAACGTGAGCGACATGGAGAGGTCACTGTGTTTCCAGGGTGCGGTCTCCTGCACGCGCTGCCACGAAATGCCGTCCGCCGAACTCCAGACGTCGCGCGGTGCGGGCTGGAACGAGTCGAACCAGCCGCCGAAGATCCACAGGCGATCGCGGTAGACGATTTCCGCCTGTGAGTCGCGGGGACGCCACCCGGCCGCATCGGTCACGCGCACCCAATCGGGCGGCTGCGCCTCAGCGTGCCTTGCTCCGACGACGACGGCAAACAACCAAAAGAACAGGGAACGGAAGCGCATGTGGTCGCCTCAACGCGGTGATGAAGGCGCCACGATTGCCGGCCGCGTCGGGAATTGCAACCCAGCGGTGCGGGGCTGGTCGCAAGGTCCTGGCGCGCGACAGAAATCCGGTTAAGGCCGCGGCGATCCACCGGACACGTCTGCTCCTGCGCGAGGGAGACGACGCCGCCGTGAGAAGGCCAGCCCGGCGCTGCCGAGCAGAAACAGCGCGCAGGTGGATGGTTCGGGGACCGGCTCTGTCTGCGAGATCTGCAGGTTGTCAATGCCGATGGGGGCCGTCCGCCAATCGACGAATTCCAACCTGGTCACGGGCGAACTGAACACAATCGACTCGTGTCCCAGGGCGCCGTCACGCAGATTGGCGGCGTTGTTGAAGTAGAAGACCTGGATGCCGTCCGCAAGCACGGTCAAGTCCGCCTTCCCCTGCGTCACCGGAAAGATCTGCCAGTCGAACTCAATGGCGCCGACCGGCTTTTCCAGGCACCGGAGGTGGCAAAACTCGGGCGCGAGCGCTGTCGCGCTGCAGCCAGTCAGGAAGACCACGGGGACGTTCCTCGCCTGTGAGGCATGGGCGATCTTATCCCGCGTCCTCCCCCAATTTCGATATCCACGAGGGCGACGTCG
>CAZWGW010000227.1:0-7492 GCA_964633565.1 uncultured Planctomycetaceae bacterium | reverse complement strand
CCGGCTTTTCCAGGAATTCGACGATGATCCGATCGTAACCGGCATCCCAGCGGTTGATCAGATACGTGTCCTTGTAGGTCGAGTGCATCACCATCAGGTCCGAGTTTCCCAGGTACATTGGCGGACCGACGTTTTCGGGTTTGTTCTTCATCGTGCGGGCCCCTGACCTGAGTGTGATCTCGGAGCCGTAGATGCTCTCCATGTAGTTTTCGATCGTGTCCTCGCCGCCATGACTGTTGATGCTGGCCGACAGGGAATTAAAGTCGAACATCACGGACCCGCTGTCGACATACCCCGCGTCGACACGGCCATTGTCCAGCGCGAGCGCCGCTGTGCAGGTCAGAAAAACCAATGCTTGTACGGCGCACCGCGGCATGCCTCGGACCTCGCACCTGTCTGCTGCCGATTGAGTCACCTTGAACATCGTGGGTCGACCTTTCCGGGATGCCAATCAACCGGGAATGCAGTCTGAATGCGCAAACGAACGTGCTGGTCGCCGCCGCGCTGCTGAAGCCGCATTCACCCGACAAGCGAAGTCGGTCGTACCGGCCTGATCATGTGCAGGAAGCGCAGGAGAGAAACGATGGCGCCGCGGAAATGCGGTCGAAACCTGCCACTCTGCAAGAATGCGGTACATCGTGCGCCAGCCGGATCGGGAATACTCCGGACAAACTCATTCCGGAAAATGCCGTCTCGGCCGAATCAGTGCGCAACCGACGTACTCACGGCAGGCATTAAAACCGGTTCAGACTACCGTTGTCAACCAAATTGACACTCAAGAATCGCAGTTTGCTACAAATTGCTCGTTCGTGCGTCGTTTCAGCCGCCGTTCGGGAACCGACGCTGCGCCTGGCCGCGATCACTGGAGCGGACGACCGCCTGGAGGCAACACAACGAAACTGGCCCATCTCATGCCTTCCAGGTTTTTCGCAAGAAATCCACGAAGTTTCGCCACATGATCCCCTCGACATCCGGCTGAGAATACCCCCGCTCCCGCAACAGTCCAGGGAGCTTTTGCAGGTCGGCAATGGAATTCAGGTCCATCGGCGTCTGCTCGTTTCCGTAGCCGCCGTCAAGATCGGTGCCGATGCCGACGTGCCGGGCGTTGCCTGCCAGTTGGCAGATGTGATCAATGTGGTCACAGATACGCTCGATCTTGAGTTGGAAGTCGGCCGGTTTGCTCCGTTTGTGGATCCAGCCGGGGACCATCATGATGGCGTCGAACGCCATCCCGAGCACGCCGTTGCGCTCGATGACGGCCTTGATCTGATCGTCGGCGAACTGCCGGTTCCAGGGGGCGAGGACCCGACAATTCTGATGGCTGGCCCAGAGCGGCCCGTCGTAGCAATCGAGCGCATCCCAGAAGCATTCGTCGCACAAGTGCGTCACATCCAGGATGATTCCCAGCCGCCGCATCTCCTTCAGCAGGTCTTTCCCCCTGGGGGGCAAGGGGCCGCTCGCGTCGGTGCCGTGGGCGTAGACGCCCGGCCCATAATGCGCGGGGCCGAGCGCCCTGAGGCCGTCGTCGTAGCTTCGCTCCAGGTGATGGAGCGTGACCAGGGAGTCGGCCCCTTCGAGGCTCAGGACGTAGCCGATCGGGGTCTTGTCCGGTTCACGGAGCGACTCGACCAGATACGGGGTGCCGTCGTCGCAGGGGGGCGATTTCAGCCACAGGTCGAGGTGCTTGTCGAGGGCCGCGCGGTCGCGGATCGAGACCATTTCCCCCGCCTCCTCCATGGCGCGATACCACGCGAGTTGCCCCTGCGTCTGCGCCCAGGCCTGTTCGGGGGAGTTCCAGCCGGGCAGCTTGTGAAAGTACGGCGAGTACCGGCCGATCTGCGTGGCGACACACAGTCCCACGCGGCCCCGGCGCATCTCCGGGAAGCAGACCGTGTTGTTGCCCCGGTCAACCTTGTCGGAGCGGCCCGTGGCGACGCAATTGATCTGTTCCCAGCGGCGGATCCGCTCCAGCGTCCAGCGCTGGTCGCGGTTCCACTCCAGGGCGTTCATGCTGAGGTCGAGGTGGACGTCGAAGATGAGTTCGGGCTGGCTCAAGGCACAAATCTCCTGCGGGAGTGAGACGCAAATTCTCACGATTCCACCTGCGTGTTGCCAGTCTGCGGGTGGAAGAGACGTCGTGCGCCGCAAGCGTCATGGCGCTACGAACTGTTCAACTTTCCAGACGCCATTCTCGGTCGCAATCAACACGCCCACCTCAGTCGACCCGGAGGGGAGGGGGGTCTGGAGCCGGTAGGTGTACTTCGAGCGCGTCAGTTCGTTGACGGAGACTTCCTCGAACCGCACGAATTCGGCCGGCTGCCTGAGTCCCGGGCGCGCAGCGATGAAGGATTGGAAGGCGTCTCGCCCCTGATCGGATTTGTAGTCCGCCGTCGTTGACTTCCAGGCCTCGTCGGTCTTCCCCTCGCGGATATTCGCCAGGAACAAGTCCGCAATCGGGCGTCCTTCGTCCTCGCGCGGCGCGGGCTCGCTCCCCGTTCGCAGCATCAGAAACGTGGCAACAGCAGCCACAGCAAGTACGCCCGCGACGATCAGGGCGGTGCGACCACTGCGATCTGAGTCAGAACTCACCGGTCACCTCTCCCCCCTGTCGGGTGCCGAGCGCACGCCAGAGATTGCGGTCGATGCTGTTCGATGCGTTCCGGACCGAGCCGTCCATCATCGACACGTTGACCGTCCCGACATGATAGCTCCGCGCCGTGATGGCGGCATAGGTGGGGAGGGTGATCGACTCGCCGTCGCGCAGCGAGGTGAGGTCAATGTCGTACGTGGCGCCGCCGGTCGTGTAGGGGACGACTGTGTTCGGCGTGAAAGTCGTGGTGAACCCGGTTTCGTGGATGTCCCCTTCGACCCACTCCGTGTGGCCGTTCGAGTCGAATGTGCCGCCGAAGTACGGCGTCAGGTCTGAGGGGGAATTCGGCGGCGGCACGCCCAATGTGTTCGGATTCATCGTATCCCACAGGTTCGGCTGGTAGGCCTTGCCTTCCGCGGCACAGAGCGTGTTGCTCATGCCGTCCTGGAAGTCGGCATCCTTCATCGCCTGATTGGGATGGAACGCCCCGTCGCCGAATCGGCCGCTCACGGGGTCGAAGTTGAACCATGTCCCCTGGTTGAAATTGTAATTCAGCGGGTAATGCACAATGGCCGTCGTCACGCGGGCGCGGTCATTGATCTCGCTGGGGCACTGGTAGATCGCGACGCGCGTCCGGCAGACGAGCTGGTTCGAGGTGAACTCGTTCTGCTGGCTCCAGTCGATCAGGTTGTGCAGGGCCGTCTGTTCGAGGTACGGCAGCAGCCGCGCCTGGGCGGACCACGGGGCCGGCGACACACGGTTCAGCGGCAGGGTTGCAGCGGGGGGGAAGCGACGATGGGCGTCGAGGTAGTTGTGCAGCGCCAGGCTGATCTGCTTGAGGTTGTTCTTGCACTGTGTCTGCCGTGCGGCTTCCCGCGCCTGCTGCACGGCGGGAAGCAGCAGCGCAATCAGGATGCCAATGATGGCGATCACCACGAGGAGTTCGATGAGCGTGAAGCCGCGCTGCCAGCGGGCGGATGTACGAAGTGAAGGCATGGCGTGTTCCTTTCGCATGCAAACGGGGCAAGCTCCGCTGACGACGACTGCGACCTTATCCGATGGCCTCAGGTGGTCAACACGCGGGGACGGCAGGTAAAAAAGAATTAACTGCGATTCTGCGGCGTTTACTGCGCGGTCCCGGCGCCGGATACTGTCGTGACGAAACGGAACCAATGATGGCCCGCCTGTTGCTCATCGAAGATCAGCCCAAACTCCTCCGCACCCTGCAGCGCGGCCTGGAGGAAGAAGGCCACACGGTTGTGCCGGTTGACAACGGCGACGACGGTTTCGCACGTGCACAATCGGAATCCGTGGACGCCGTGATCCTGGACCTGATGCTCCCGGGCCGCGACGGATTGTCGGTGTTGCGCGGCCTGCGACAGGAGGGCTTCTCACAGCCGGTCCTGATCGTCACCGCCCGCGACGCGGTGCCGGACCGCGTGGCGGGACTCGACAGCGGAGCAGACGATTATCTGGTGAAGCCGTTCGCGTTCAGCGAGCTGCTGGCGCGGTTGCGGGCGCTGTTGCGGCGGAATCCGGTTCGACTGCGCGCCGGCGACCTCGAAATCGACCTGCTCCGGCGGCGCGTGACACGTGCCGGCGAGGACGTGGCGCTGACCAATCGCGAATTCGAGCTGCTGGAATACCTGGCGCGGCACGCGAATACGCCCGTGTCGCGCGAAGCGATCGTCCGCGACGTGTGGCAGGAGAACAGCGGGATCATGACCAAGGTGGTCGAGGTGTCCATCAACCACCTGCGGCGCAAGATCGAACGTGCCGGCAGGCCCCGGTTGCTGCACACTGTTCGTGGCACGGGCTATCTGCTGGGAGACGCTCCATGCCGCGCATGACGATCGGCGGGCGGCTGACATTGTGGTACGGGGCGGTGCTGGCCGTCAGCCTGGTCGGGCTCGGCGCGCTGGTGTTCGTGACATTTTCGCGCAACCTGATCGCGGAGATCGATCGCGCGCTCGATGAAGAACTGGCGGAAATCGAGATGGAGGTGACCGCCGCACCGGACGCCGCCGCGCGAGACCGTCAATTGCACAAGTATTTCGGCGACCACGAGTTCTACGAGATTCAGGTCTCGCGACCGGGAGGCGAGATCATCTTCCGGTCGGAGACGGCGGCGGCACATCCGTTTGTGGTTCCGGCGGTCGATGCTCTGGCGGGAATGGAGATCAGGGAGAGTGTGGCGCAACCGGACGGGGCGTCGTTTCGCCTCGGCAGCCGTGTGGTGGCAAGCTGTGACGGCCCCGTCGTGATCCAGACGGCCGATTCCCTGGCGCTGTACCACCGCGAGCGGCGTCAACTGCTGGCGGTGATGTTCGCCGCCATACCGGCCATGTTGCTCCTGGCCGGAGCAGGGGGATTCTGGGTGTCGCGTCGCGCGCTGGCGCCGGTCGATCGAATGACGGCGGCAGCGGTGGAGATCTCGGCTTCCCGGCTCGATCGCCGTGTCGAAACTCCCGATGCCGATGACGAGTTGGGCCGGCTGGCGGTGGCGTTCAATGCCATGATTGAGCGCCTGCAGCAGTCATTCTCCGAGATGCAGCGGTTCACGGCCGACGCGGCGCACGAGTTGCGCACCCCGCTGGCGGTGCTGCGGAGTGAGGCCGAGGTCGCATTGCGTGCTCCGCGGTCCGCCGAGTGCTATCAGGAAGTGCTCGTCAGCCAGTTGGAGGAGATTGAGCGGCTGTCGCGACTGGCGGACCAGTTGCTGTTTCTGTGCCGCGAAGATGCGGGCCCGCCCGCAGCCGGCGCGGCGCCGGCTCGCGTGGACGCCGTCCTCGAGACCGTCGGCAACCAGATGCAGGGGGCAGCCGAGGCGCGGGGGTTAACGCTGGCCGTGGAGGCCCCACCCGATTGCAGCGTGGACGTTGACGCCGACCGCTTGCGCCGACTGTTTGTCAATCTGCTGGACAACGCCATCAAATTTACTCCCACCGGGGGGAAGGTCACAGTGACGGGCCGGCGCGAGAACGGGACCGTGGAGATCACCGTTGCGGACAGCGGCATCGGAGTTGCGGCGGACCACGTGCCCAGTCTGTTCCAGCGGTTCTATCGGGTGGATGCCGCGCGGAGCGGCCGGGAGGGCGCCGGTCTGGGTCTGGCGATCTGCCAGTCCATCGTCGAGGGGCATCGGGGGACGATTGGTCTGGAGAGCGAGCCGGGGCGGGGCACGCGCGTGCGGGTCCGATTGCCGGTGAGTGCTGTGGCCGGCGCGTGATTGACGGCGGGACGGAATCGCCTGCGCAACGAAAAACCCGGTGGAATGAACCACCGGGTCTGGTGAGCAATCGGTCGCGGTCACGGAGTGACCGGACTACTTTACTGGTTCCGCGGTCGATTCCTCAGCGGCGCCAACGGCCGCCAGTTCACGCACGGCCTCCGGGCCTTCCTCGTACAGCCCTGTGAACTCGAGCTGTTTCTCGTCCCCGACCTGCCTGGCCGAGATGCGGATCACGTTTTTGCCATCGAACTCGCCGCGGAGCAGTTCCTCGGAGAGCTGGTCTTCAATGTACATTTCGACCGCGCGCCGCAGGGGCCGGGCGCCGTAGTCGGTGTGCTCGCGCTCCCCTTCGGTCCGGCTCTTGTTGATGACAAACTCCTTGGCTTCGTCCGCCAGTTCCAGCCGCAGGCCGCGCTCGCTGAGCCGCTCGCGGACCTTGTGCAGCTCGATGTCCACGATCTGTTTCATGTTCTCGTCGGTCAGCTTGTGGAACACGATGATCTCGTCGAGCCGGCCGATGAACTCCGGCTTGAACACGCGGCTGATCTCGGCCAGCACGTCCTTTTTCATCTTGTCATAGCTGGCCTCTTCGCTGGCGGCCGACTCGAACCCGAACCCGCCGCTGGCGATCGACTTCGCGCCGACGTTCGTCGTCATGATCAGGATGGCGTTCTTGAAGTCGACCTTGCGGCCGAAGCTGTCGGTGAGGTGCCCCTCCTCCATGATCTGCAGGAGCATGTTGTAGACGTCCGGGTGGGCCTTCTCGATTTCATCGAGCAGGACCACGGAGTACGGCCGGCGGCGGATCTTCTCCGTCAACTGGCCCCCCTCTTCATAGCCGACGTAACCCGGCGGGGCGCCGATCAGCCGGCTGATGTTGTGCCGCTCCTGGTACTCGCTCATGTCGACCTGCACCAGGGCGTCTTCGTCGCCAAACATGAATTCGGCGAGGGTCTTGGCCAGCAGCGTCTTGCCGACGCCGGTCGGGCCGGAGAACAGGAACGTCGCTGTCGGACGCTTGGGGTCCTTCAGTCCGCTGCGGCTGCGGCGGACGGCCTTGGCGACCATCTTGATCGCATCGTCCTGGCTGACGACCCGGCGGTGCAGTTCCTTCTCCATTTCCAGCAAGCGCACGGTGTCCTCGCTGGAGAGCCGCGTGAGCGGCACGCCGGTCATCTTGGCGACGACTTCGGCGATGACTTCGGCATCGACGACGCCGTCGGTCTCCTTCGACTTCTGCCGCCATTCGCGGTTGACCTGGTCCTTGCGCCGCTTGAGCTTGTCGGCCTGGTCGCGGAGGCTGGCGGCCTTCTCGAAGTCCTGATTGGCGACGGCGGTCTCCTTTTCGGAGTTGAGCCGCTCGATTTCCTCTTCGATGTCCTTGAGGTCCGGCGGGCGGACCATCGACTTGAGCCGGATGCGGGCGCCGGCCTCGTCGATCACGTCGATGGCCTTGTCCGGGAGACAACGCCCCGTGATATAGCGGCTGGAGAGTTCCACCGCCTTCTCGAGGGCGTCATCGGTGTACTGCACGCGGTGATGGCTTTCATAGCGGTCGCGGAGCCCTTTGAGGATCTCGACCGTCTGCGACTTGGAGGGCGGGTCGACCATGACCATCTGGAACCGCCGCTCCAGCGCACTGTCTTTCTCGATGTATTTGCGGTACTCGT
>CAZWGW010000226.1:6224-9500 GCA_964633565.1 uncultured Planctomycetaceae bacterium | reverse complement strand
CTGATCGTCCGCTGGCCGGGCGTGACGCCGGCTGGCACGTCGTGCGAGGTGCCGACGATTCATGTCGACGTGTATCCGACGCTGCTGGAACTGGCCGGCGCGCCGCGGCCGGAGCATGCGCTCGACGGCGAGAGCCTCGTGCGGCTGTTTCGCGATCCGACGGCGCAGTTGGAGCGGGAGGCGATCTATCAGCACTTCCCCGGTTATCTCGGCGCGGGGCCGGGACAGTGGCGCACGACGCCCGTGAGTCTGATCCAGGCGGGCGACTGGAAACTGATGGAGTTTCTGGAGGACGGCCGGCTGGAACTGTACAACCTGCGCGACGACATCGGCGAGACGAAGAACCAGGCGGACCGGCAGCCGGAGAGGACGCGGGAACTGCACGCGCGGCTGCAGGCGTGGCGCGCGGAGGTGGGAGCACCGATGCCGACGAAGAACGACGGGACGGGGCCGGCGGTGAAGCCGAAGAGGAATGCGCGGAACCGGAAGGCCGCCGAATGAGGGGGTGTTGAGGAGGGGATGAGGTGGTGAGGAGATGAGGAGACACGTCACGCCGTTAGACACCCGGAGCCGGCATGATAACGAAACACGTGCTGCGCTTATCCCTGGCCATCGCGATGTCGACGCTGTTTGTCGGTGACGCGCACGCTACGGACGCGGGGACTGTCAAAGTCTTCGTCCTTGCCGGGCAGTCGAACATGGAGGGGAAGGCGCCCAACGAACTGCTCGAGCATCAGGCCACGGACTCGAAGACGAGCGAGCTGTTCGCCCACTTGCGGAAGGACGGCCAGTGGATTGTGCGCGACGATGTGTTTGTCAAGTTCTTCGATCGTCATGGCGGACTGACGATCGGCTACGGGTCGCCGGAGCGCACGGGAGTCGAACTGGAATTCGGCAACGCCATGGGGGATCACTTTGACGAGCCGGTGCTGCTGATCAAGGCGGCGTGGGGCGGTCACTCGCTGGTTAAGAACTTTCGCCCCCCGTCGGCAGGGCTGCCGAGCGACGAGAAGCTGCAGGCCGAACTGGAGCAGGCCCGGCAGCGCGTGCGACAGAACAACGAGAAGAACAACCGGGACGACCCGTTGCCGACGCTGGACGACATCAAAGAGCCATACGGCTCATCCTACCGCAACATGCTGGCCGAAGTGAAAGAGACGTACGACAACTACGAGACGCTGTTCCCGGCCCTCAAGGGGAAGAAGCTGGAACTGACGGGCTTCGTCTGGTTTCAGGGCTGGAACGACCAGTACGGCGGCCAGGACGAGTACGAATCGAACATGACGCACTTCATCCGCGACGTGCGCCGGGACCTCAACGCTCCCGGGCTCCCGATTGTGATTGCAGCGATGGGCCAGAACGGCTCCAAGCCGGCCGAGGGCGCGATGCTGACGATTCAAGCGGCGCAGCTCGCCATGAACGACGTTCCCGAATTCCGGGGGAACGTGAAAACGATTCGGACGGACGTGCTCGTCGACAAGGCGGCCGAGGAGTTGTACCCGCAGTGGAAAGAACGCTTTGACGAGTGGAAACGGACGGGGGGCGACCATGCGTACCACTATCTCGGCAGTGCGATCTGGTTCAACCGCATCGGCCGCGCGATGGGGGAGGCGATGCTGGAGCTGTGCGCGAACAAGGCGGTCTCGCGCGCGACGGAGTGACTGCGGAGTCGCCGCTTTCGCTCGACCGATTGCGATCAATCGACTCGCAGAAGACAAAGTGCGTCAGCGACGATCCGAGCGTCTCCAGCGGCCTTACGCCCGCCGCTCGCCGGCTCACGCACATGTGCGCACGTTGTGCGGAATTCGGCGCTATGCGTCAACTTCCCCGTAGATCTTCTGCGGCTGACCGGAGATCGCACGTGAGGCCATCATGCCGGACATCACGGACGCCTCAATGCTCCCCAGGATGCCGGTGAACGTGTAATCGCCGGCGACGAACACGTTGCTGAACGGCGTGCGGCCCTTCTTCATGCGGTAGCGGTAATCGCCGGGGACGCTGAGCACGTAGCGTTCGGACGGTGCGATATTCACGCGGAAGAACTGCGCGTCGAGCCGCGCCTGCCCCTGTCCGCCGTGCGGGTCGGTCAGCCGCGCCGGGTCGAGCCCGGTCGGATTGAGGGGCGTGTGGGCGGCCGGCCAGATCGGGGCCGTGTTGTCGGTGAGGAACTGGCCGGTGAGCGTCTCGAGCCGCTCCTGCTGGCGCGCCGGAAATGAGTGATCCGAATAGTCGGGAATGTGCTCGGGGTCGGGCAGGTTACCGCACAGATAGGAGACCGCCCGCGGCGCGATGGGTCGGGGCCACGATTCCTGCGGCAGCACCTGTGAGAAGTCCGCCCACGTCTGGATCGGCTGCGCGTAGCCCGTCACCATGGGCGAGCCGAGGTCCCAGCCCAGTTTTTTCCAGTCGTCCCGGGTCCAGAGCTGGACGCCGACCGTGATCGTGGTCCGCAGGTTGTCGAGCATCGCCTGCCATGCGGAACTGGCCGAGCCCAGTTCGCGGCTGATGTCCTTCAGCGGCTCCAGCGACGCCCCGAGGATGACGACGTCGAAGTCCTTGCCGAGCGTCAGTGTCTTTGTGCCGACGCCGTTCCAGTCGGCCCACGGGCATTCGAGGTCGATCTGCCGCTGTTTCAGTTCGGCGCCCTGTTCCAACTGGCCGTACAGCGGCTGGTTCGGCCAGCAGGGGAGGTCCTGCACGTCGACGAGCGGCCAGTACTCGCCCGTGTAGGACTTGCCGTGGAGCGTGTGGACGGCGCTGCGTGCGCCCGGCGTGACAGTTGCCTGAACCTGCAGGTCGATCCGCTCGACGCGCGACTTGTCGGCCGACAGCCCGAGGTTCATCGCGCGGTGGAAAAATTCGAACTTCACGCCGTAGTCGCGGAGCACGAGGTAGAGAGGAGTGAAAACCGTGTCCCCCATGCCGGCCTGCATCTTGAAGAAGATCGCCCCCTGGATGTCCATCGTCAGCCGCGTGAGGTGCAGCAGGCCGGTGCCGGCCGCCATCAGCGGCTTGTCCGGGTCGCCCCCTTCGTACGCGAAGCAGTAGTCGTAGAACCCCCGGAGCAGCGTGGAACAGGCAGTGACGTCATGGGCGCCATGCTTTTTGATCCAGTCGATCAGGTCTTCGTCGTCAATCACGGTCGTGCCGTGGGAAAGCACGCCGTCCTTCAGGACGCCGCGGACGATCGTCAGCATGAGGTCGACGAGGATGAACACGCGGCGGATCGCGTCGTCCTCGAGCAACTCCTCGCCGATGTGGTCGATGAGCCAGTCG